>JAYEOU010000100.1:0-2130 GCA_034723335.1 Patescibacteria group bacterium | reverse complement strand
CCAAATTTTGGTCAAATTTTCCAAAAATTTTTTCAGCTTAGCTTAGGCTAAACCTCAAAAATTGTTTGAAAAATTATAACTCAAAATTTGAAAATTTCGTTACAAAACTAATTACGCGACAAGTCTATTTATTAGTTTATTAGTTCTCTCACTTCTCACTTCTTACTTCTCACTTCTCACTTCTCACTTCAAACTGCGAACTCCCAGATAAATAATATTCGTATCTTTTGGATCAATTAATAGCTTCCAGCCCGCCCGC
This sequence comes from Patescibacteria group bacterium, assembly GCA_034723335.1. Taxonomy (GTDB): domain Bacteria; phylum Patescibacteriota; class Patescibacteriia; order Patescibacteriales; family VMTK01; genus DAOWHZ01. The sequence goes on along the minus strand of JAYEOU010000100.1, from coordinate 1,871 downwards.
GCAGTCGGCAATTTTTTAGTTGTCCAATTTTCTCCTCCGTCTATAGAACGATAAAATGTGGTATTAGTAACATAATAAATTTCTTTCGAGTTATTAGGGCTGACAGCAACCGCGTTAATAGTCGCTTTTTTCTCAGGAGTAATCAATTCAATCTTTGTCCATGTTTCGCCGTTATTAAATGACCTTAATAAACCATAGTCAGTTGCTAACACTACTACGCCTGCCTCTGCATCTGTTGCTGTTAAATCCCTGAATTTCATACTATCCTTAAATTCTTTTAATTTTTCACTCAAATCCGCCCAAGTTTTACCGCTGTCAGTTGACCGATAAATGCCTTTTTTAGCCGTAGCGGCAAAGACAACTCTGCTGTCATACGGACTAATAACAATTTTTTTAACATCATCTTCTAACCGTTGAATAGTTTGCCAGCTAACTCCCCTGTCAGAACTTTTAATAACTTCTCCGCGGGAGGTTCCAATATAAAGATTTGCGCTATCATAGTAATCAATGGCTATTGTGTTAACTGTAACATTAACATTATTGTCATAATATACTTGCGACCAAGTGCGGTTGCAATCAGTTGATTTGTGAACTTTATTAACAGAAGCGGTATAAATTATGCATTTTGAGCCGGGATCAACCGCCACTGCCTTAATAGTGATTTTACCTAATTTATCAGCCACCTGCCAATTATCAGCTCCGTCATAAGCATAAAAAAGGCCATTATCATGGCTGCCAAAATAAATTGCATGATTATCACTCGGATCCATGGCCATTGAATTAACATTAAGCCCGCCAATATTTTTTGGCTTGCCGCTGATAGTAGGAATCAAGGCCTTTTGCCGCCAAGTATTGCCTTTATTCACGGTTTTATAAACTCCGCCGTTATAACCGCCGCCATCTTTAGTTTTAAAGCTCACTGAACAGCCGGAAATAATAATTGCCGTAAATATGATTATAATTAATGTAATAAATGATTTTGATTTAAACATATTTTTAATACAATAGTACAATAAAAATACAATTGTATTAAATATTAACCGCCGCATTTTCCAACACTAATTTCGGATTCACATTAGCCGCTAAATATTTTTTTGCGTCACGCAAATTTTTTTCTAAATTTAATAAATCCCTTACTGCAAATTTTGCTTTTATCTTATTAAGCTCATCCGCGAATAATAAATGCTGTATTAAATTATCTTGATTAAACTCTAATAATAGTAAATCCCTAATCAAACCCTGCCAAATTTCCAATATTCTGCCAGCTATCATGACTGACTCCTGTCCGCCATTTTTTTTGTTAATTAATTCTCCAACAGCAGCTATGCGCTTATTAATGTCTTGGCCGTAAAATTGCAAAAGGGTTTGAACTCTGCTTAAGTAGCTCTCGCGAAATTCCTTATTCTCTAAAAATTTAACAGCCAAAGCAGGTCTTCCTAAACACAGCCGCGCAAAATCCTTAGCCGCGCTTCTCTTAGCTTGATAATTTTTAACCAAATAGTCATAAATTATATCATACTTAACTAAATTAAATTTTAAAATTTGACTGCGTGAAACAATGGTCGGCGCTAAAGCCGCGATATCAACAGCAATTAGAATAATAATTACTTTTGTTTTTGGCTCTTCCAATGTTTTAAGCAAAGCATTAGCAGCTTCCTGACTTAAATGTTCAGCATGCTTAACAATTCCAATTTTATAAGAATTTAAAAATGAACTCATGCTTAATGTCTTAATAAATTCCCTAACCTGCTCAATGGAGATATTCTTCTTGTCTCTATCTTTTTTAATTAAATGAATGTCGCCATGAAGCTCTTTTTCGGCCTGCTGGCAGGATAAACATTTTCCGCAAGGCAAAATGCCGCTGCCGCTTG
>JAYEOU010000099.1:0-2169 GCA_034723335.1 Patescibacteria group bacterium | reverse complement strand
CACTGATATTATAATTATTAATATTTATACATAATTCCTCTTTTATTTCTCTTCGAAGACAATCTAAACAACTCTCGTGTTTTTGCAGCCCGCCTCCAAATGGAGCAATCATATCGGAATAACGATTAGTATTTTTGTCTCTTTTTTGAAAAAGAAATTTCCCATTTTTAATTTCAATTAGTGCTCCAACACCAATAATATTATTATCTGTTTTCTTTAATATATATCTCGAAATATTCCATAGCTTATTTGTAAAATTCCTAAACCCGGCAATCTTTTCTTCGCTTAAATTAATATCATTGCCCGGAGTTGCGCCGATTATTAAAGCCAAGCGGACCGCGTCAGTGCCGTATTTAGCGCAGACATCTAATGGATCAATTGCATTGCCGAGCGACTTGCTCATTTTCCTGCCCTTAATATCCCGCACCAAGCCATGCAAATAAACATCCTGGAAAGGAATATCGCCAACCGCGTAAGTTGCCATAATTATCATTCTCGCCACCCAGAAAAATAAAATGTCATAACCGGTTTCCATCACGCTGGTTGGATGAAAATTTTTAAAATCATCACTGTCAATTACTAATTTTCCGTCCTGAATCTTAATCTGATCAGGATTATCAGCCAAAGTGGAAAATGTCCAAAGCCCGGAAGAAAACCATGTATCAAGCGTGTCAGGATCCTGCTCAACTCCACCATCGCAATAAGGACATTTTTCAACTTCTTTTATACTTACAATTGGATTTTTGCATTTTGCATTCAATTTTGCATTTTGCATTTTGCATTTTGCATTTTTACAATACCACACCGGCACCCTATGCCCGAACCAAATTTGTCTTGAAATGCACCAATCCCGCAAATTCTCCATCCAATGAAAATAATTTTTCTCAAATCTCTTAGGAATAATTTTTATTAAGCCGGATTTGATAACATGCAGAGATAATTCTTTTAAGGAATATTCTCCTTTAACTTTCAGCTTTTCACTTTCAACTTTCAACTTTTTGTTAACATCAATAAACCACTGCAAACTAGGCAAGGGCTCAATTGGAGTATGGCACCGATAACACAAGGACAAATTATTTTCCATTTCTTCTACCTTTTCTAATAATCCTTGCCGTTTCAATTTTTTAACAATCATCTCCCGCGCTTGTTCTGCAGACTTGCCTGAATAATCATCAAAATCATCTACAATATTTCCATCTTCATTTATAACTTTCACTATTTCCAGCTTATGATCCTGCGCCATTTGCCAGTCAGCCATGGAATGAGCCGGGGTAACGCCAACCGCGCCGGTTCCAAACTTCATATCAACTTGCCTGTCAGCAATTATTTTTAATTTTAAGGCAACGCCGACAAAATCAACTTCATAAGTCTTGCCAATGTATTTTTTATATCTTTTATCTTTAGGGTTAACCGCAACCGCGGTATCGCCTAACTTTGTTTCCGGCCTGGTCGTGGCAATATTAAATGGAAAATCTTTGCTATACTTAAAAGTATACAGCTTTGCTTTTTGCGCCTTATATTCAACCTCATCATCTGCTAAAGTAGAATGGCATCTTGGACACCAATTTATCACTCTATCCCCGCGATAAATTAAGCCGTCGTCGGACATCATTTTAAAAACCGTTTTTACTGTTTTTGTCCTTATTTCATCCAAAGTATAAGCCTCCCGCGACCAGTCCAAAGAAGAACCCATTTTTTTAACTTGACGTGTTATTGTTTTATGGGATTTGTCCGCAAACTCATAAACTCTTTTCAAAAATTGCTCGCGGCCCAAATCATGCCGGGTCTTTTTTTCTTCCATATACAGCTTTTTTTCAACTACGGACTGGGTGGCAATCGCGGCATGATCAGTGCCTGGAACCCATAAAGTTTTATCGCCTTTCATTCTATGATATCTTGTTAAAATATCCTGAATCACCAGCATTAGGGCGTGGCCGATATGAAGAACGCCTGTTCTATTCGGCGGAGGCAAAACAATAGAAAAACTTTCTGCATCTTTTCTGGCTATGCCGTCTTTAACGCATTTATTAGGATTAAAATATCCGGACTTTTCCCATTTCTGATAAATCCGATCTTCATATTTATCCGGTTCGTAAATTTTAGGCAACTTTTTGTTCATATAAATAAATTATAATACTGATATAGCGAATAAATGCCAATCTGCGATCC
>JAYEOU010000098.1:0-11412 GCA_034723335.1 Patescibacteria group bacterium | reverse complement strand
GGGAATTAGGGTTAGGAATTACGAATGATGATATTAGGAATATAGATGTAGGGGAGGTTGAATAAAGTTGTAAACAAAATTGTAGGAACAGGGCATGCCCTGTTCCTACAGTCAAAATAACCGTTATTTGCCGCAAAAGAAGGTTATTTTTTAATAGAATTTATGTTTTTTAGATAAGGCTAATTTGCGCCAAATTAGCCTTATTTTTTGATTAAATTTTATTTTTTGCTATAATAAAAGAAACAAGTTTAATTTAATTTTTTATGCAAAAAAATACTAAAAAAATATTACTAACAGGAGGCGGCACAGGCGGATCTGTTGCGCCGCTTTTGGCGGTTGTTGATGAATTACGGATGAAAGAAGCCGAGCTTCTACGATTGCAAAGCAATCGTAGAAGCTCGGCTTCTAACGCATTTTTTTGGCTTGGCGCAAAAAATGGACCTGAAAAGCGAATGGTAAAGGATGCTGGAATTAAATTTAAGCCGATTTTTAGCGGAAAATTTCGGCGTTATTTTTCTTTGCGAAATTTTATTGATCCGATTTTTATTTTTGTTGGTTTTTTCCAGGCATTTTTTATAATATTAAAGTGGCGGCCGAATTTAGTAATGAGCGCTGGCAGTTTTGTAAGCGTTCCTGTTGTTTGGGCTGCATGGCTGTTGCGAGTGCCGATTTTAATTCATCAGCAGGACGCGCGACCAGGATTGGCTAACAAACTAATGGCGCGGTTTGCCCGAATTATTACTGTAACATTTAAAAAGTCTCTATCTGATTATGGCGAGAAAGCGGTTTGGACAGGAAATCTTATCAGACAAAGCCTGACAGACGACCCCGCAATGTCGCTCCGCTCAAACGTGGCAGGCAGACGACCCCGCAATATCGCTCAGCTCAAACGGGGCAGGCAGACGACAAACGACAAATTTAAGTTATCAAAAAATTTGCCGGTTGTTTTGATAATTGGCGGTGGCACAGGCGCCTTGGCTATTAATCAATTAGTTGAGCAGAGTTTAGATGAGTTAATAGAATTTTGTCAGATTATTCATATAACAGGGAAAAGTAAGGTTCCAAATTACATCCCGCAATATTCTGCGGGAATAAATTACAAATTTTTTGAATTTTTAAATGCAGGGCAAATGGCGCAAGCTTATGCTGCGGCCGATGTCGCGGTATCCCGCTGCGGCATGGGAGTATTAACTGAATTGTCATATCTTGCCAAGCCGGCTATTTTAATCCCTATTCCTAATTCACATCAGGAAGAAAATGCTGAAATATTCAAAGAAAAAAAAGCCGCGATTGTTTTGGATCAGAAAGAGTTGACTGCTGGAAAGTTGGCTGATAATATTAAAAAATTGTTAGACGATAAAATGTTGCGTGATAAATTAAGCAATAATATTAGCCGGGTTATAAAAAGAGGGGCGAATAAAAAAATTGCGGAGATAATAAATAAGATTGTAAGTTGAGTTTAAATAGTTGTTGGCTGCGGCTGTCTCACTCACAATAAGCTATTATTCAATATGACCAATTGCAATTTAATTATCAAGGGAAAATATGTTTTGCCAATGGATAGAAATTTGTCTGTTATTAAGGACGGAATGGTTATAGCGTCTGAAAATAAGATATTAGATATTGGCAAACAAAGCGAATTAGAAAATTTATATAAAGCTGATGAAATCATTGATGTTGGTAACAGTATTATTATGCCCGGGCTAATCAATACGCATACGCATGCCGCTATGTCTTATTTTCGGGGTTTAGCTGATGACTTGCCCTTAAATAAATGGTTAGAAAAACATATTTGGCCGGCTGAAGCAAAATTTGTAAAGCCGGATTTTATTAAAAAAGCATCAGAGCTTGCTTGTTTGGAAATGATTAAGTCAGGTATAACTTGTTTTAATGATATGTATTTTTTTCAGGAAGAAACAGCCAAAGTAGTTCAGAAAATTGGCATGTGGGCGATATTAGGAGAAGTTATATTAAATTTTCAAACACCAAGCTGCCAAACCCCTGGCGAAACAATTAACAAAATTTTGAAATTAATAGATAAATTTAGAGAAAATGAATTTGTGGATATTGCTTTTGCGCCGCATTCAATTTATGCTTGTAATGAAAAAGTTTTAAACAGGGTTAAGGAATTAGCTGAAGAAAACAATATAGCTGTTCATATTCATATCAGTGAAACTAAAAAGGAGGTTGAAGATTGTGAAAAAGAGCATAACAAGTCCCCTGTTGCGTATTTGGATAAAATTGGTTTTTTGTCAGATAGGGTTATCGCGGCGCATAGTGTTTGGCTTAATGAAAATGACTTGGAGATTTACAAAAATAGAGGCGTCAAGGTTAGCCATTGCCCAATAAGTAATATGAAATTGGCTTCCGGGATTGCGCCACTCGTAGAGATGTTAGGCCATGGGATTGCAGTTGGTTTAGGCACGGACGGAGTAGCCAGTAATAATGCCTTGGATTTATTTTCTGAAATGCGGATTTGCGCATTACTGCATAAGGTAAATAAACTTAATCCAATGGTTATGAATGCCCGTAAAGTTGTCAAAATGGCAACTGTAGATGGCGCTAAAGCGTTGGGGTTAAATAATAAAATTGGATCGCTTGAAGTTGGTAAAAGCGCTGATATTATTACTATAAATTTAGACAAGCCGCATTTAATTCCGATTTATAACCCTTATGCTCATCTTGTTTATTGCGCCGGAGCGCAAGATGTGAATAATGTAATCATAAACGGAAAAGTAGTGATGGAAAACAGAGAAGTTAAGACGATTAATGAGGAAAAAATTTTAAAGGAGGCAGAAAAATTCAAGATTAAATAAGCGCCAAGTTTATTATTAAATTTATGAATTTAACTAAAATTAAAAAAATTTATATGATTGGCATAAAAGGCGTTGGTATGACCATGCTGGCGCAGTATTTGACTGGACAGGCCCGTTTTCGCCAAGGCTATAGCGGGCAAGAGATTGAAGTGATTGGCAGTGATATAGCAGAAAAATTTATGACTGATAAGGTATTGGAAAAGGCAGGCATTGAAGTAATTGAAAAATTTGACGCAAGTAATATTCCGCAAGACGCTGATTTAATAATTTATTCTTCCGCTTATAATGCTGAAAATAATATTGAAGCCGCCCAAGCCATATCCGGCAAGATTAAAACCTTAACTTATGCTAAAGCTCTGGGAGAAGTGTTTAATCAAAAATACGGCATTGCCGTTGTCGGCTCGCATGGCAAGACAACCGCTACCGCATGGCTGGGTTATGTTATGAAGCAGGCAGGCATGGAGCCGAATGTAATGGCAGGCGCGCATGTTGGGCAGTTCAGTGGCTGCGGCATTACCGGCAGTTCAGATTATTTGGTGGTTGAGGCTGATGAATATCAGAATAAATTAAAATATCTTCAGCCCAAAGCTGTTTTATTAAATAATATTGATTATGACCATCCTGATTTTTTTGCGGCAAAAGATGAGTATAAAAATGTTTTTGTTAAGTTTATAAAAAAAATTCCAGCTAAAGGATTTATAGTTGCAAATTATGATGATTCAATGGTTCGTAAAGTTACAACAAAGCGCAATTGCAAAATAATTAGTTACGCGATAAACCAAAACAATAAAGCAGATTATTTAGCTTATAACATAAGACAGCGTGGATGGAAGCAATTTTTTAAGGTAAAGATTAGAGGCGCGGGTTCTTTTTCTGAAGGCGAGGAAACGGTTTCTCGCCTTCAGAAAAAAAATTTAGGCGATTTTTGCATTCAGCTTTTAGGCAAACACAATATTTCCAATGCTTTGGCCGTGATTGCCGCTTGCGTTGAGTTGAGGATTGAATTAGCGGATATTAAAAAATATTTAGGAGAATTTAAAGGCGCTGCCCGGCGCATGCAAGTTTTGGGCGCATTCAAGGGAGCAATAATTATTGATGATTATGCCCATCATCCAACTGAAATAAAAGCCACTTTAGCCGGCGCGCGGGAAGTTTATAAAAAAAATAAATTAATTATAGTTTTTCATCCCCATACTTTTAGCCGCACTAAAGTTTTTCTTAATGATTTTGCCGCAAGTTTTGGCTTGGCAGATGAGATTATTGTGTTGGATATTTATGGCAGCGCTAGAGAGAAACAAGGAGGAGTGCATAGTCGGGATTTGGTTGAATTGATTAGACGACAGACGACCCCGCAATATCGCTCCGCTCAAACGGGGCAGGCAGACGACCCCGCAATATCGCTCCGCTCAAACGGGGCAGGCAGACGACAGAATATTAAATATATTTCAACTTTAGATGAATGCGAGAAGTATTTAAGGGATAATATTGGAAAAGGGGATGTTGTTATTTTAATGGGCGCAGGGGATGTTTTTCGGATAGGGGAGAAGTTGGTTGGAAAATAAAAATTAGCCCTAAGTGCTGCGGTAGCACTTAGGGCTGTATTCCAAAAAATATATCCCCTAAGCAAGTTGATAGAATAAGAGATGTTTTATATGGGAGCGGAGAAATAGTTTTAAAAATTCATAAAGGACCGGGGTCAATAGAATTAGTTAAGCAAGGTGAATTGTAATATTTTTACTAAAATTTCGTATAATATTATAGAGGAAAATAAAATTTCCTTTTTTAGTTTTGCAAAACAATGAACAAACAAAGTAAAAAAATGAATAAACAAGAAAAGGTAAAAATAAAAGGTTTTTGGCTAAGATTATGGCAATTATTAGCCCCTTCGCAAAAACAGATTAAAGTTTTGCTTGGCTTAACTTTGGTTTTTGAATTGACTCGGCTGGCCGGCCCTTATTTATTAAAAATGATTATTGATAGGATAACTTATTTTACAGCAATTGATATAGCGCCGATTATTTATCTTATTGCTTTAATGCTTTTAAGCGAGCAAATTGTATCTTTTATAGATTATTTTAAGGATAAGATGACATTTAAAATTTTAGTTAACATAGAATATTATTTGCCTGTTAAAGCGCAGAAAAAATTAACTTTCCTGTCTTTAAGCTATCATGAAAAAGAAAATACCGGCAATAAGATAATTAAAATTGAACGTGGCACGCAAAAAATTATGGAATTGGCGGCAAATTTATCATGGGAGGTAGCCCCTACCATATTGCAGTTGCTTATTACATTAATTGTTTTGTTCATAGTGGATTGGCGCTTTGGCTTTACTTTAATTGTTTTTGCGCCATTGTTTATTTGGATTACATACAAGGTTAACAAGGGCTTGCGGCCAGTGCGCGAAGAAAGGCATAAAAATTATGAAATTGCTTCCGGTAAAATGGGTCAATCAATTATTAACATTAACACTGTTAAGTCATTTGCGCAGGAGAAAAGAGAAATTAAAGAATTTCAAGCTATTAGAAAAATGATAAAGATTAATGAGCTTAAGGAATGGTTTAAAATATTAAAAGTCGGTTTGGGGCGAAATTTAGTAATTGATTTAGGAAGAATATCTATTTTGTTATTGGGAGTTTATCTTGTCTGGCATGGCAATGTTAGCATTGGCACGCTGGTGTTTGTCATAACTTTGTCAGAAAAATCATACTTTTCTTTGTATAGATTATCCCGTTTTTACGATAAAATGGAAGAAGGCAAGGAGGCGGTTAATAGATTTGCAAATTTGTTAGATCAAGAGCAGGATATTGTTAATCCTAAAAATGGAATTAAGCCAAAAGACATTGTGGGTAAAATTGAATTTAAGAATGTTAATTTTAGTTATGAGTCGGATAGCGGCAAAGCGCTAAGCAATGTTAATGTTAAAATAAACCCAGGATGTGTCACGGCGCTAGTCGGGCCGTCAGGAGGAGGCAAGACAACTGTGGCTAGAATGATTTATCGGCATTATGATCCGCAAAAAGGAGAAGTGCTGTTAGATAGAAAAAATTTGAAGGACTATAATTTGTACGCTTTTAGGAAGTTTATTGCTATTGTGCCCCAAGAGGTGGAAATATTTAACAAAAGCGCGCGTGATAATATTGCTTACGCAAATCCAAAAGCAAGTTTTCAAGAGATTAAAGCGGCAGCAAGAATAGCTAACGCTGAAGAATTTATTGAAAAATTATCCAAAGGATATGATACTGAAGTAGGCGAGCGTGGCATTAAGCTTTCCGGCGGCCAGCGCCAGAGAGTGGGAATAGCGCGCGCGATTTTAGCTAATCCGCGGATTTTAATTTTTGACGAAGCGACCAGCAGTTTAGACAGCTACAGCGAGAAATTAATCCAAGATGCCATTGATAAAATCGGCAAAGGAAGAACCATGATTATTATTGCCCATCGTTTGAGCACAATCAAAAAAGCGGACAAAATTATTGTTTTGGAAGAGGGAAAAGTTGTAGAACAGGGAAGCCATTATGAATTATCAAAAGCAGGCGGCGGATTGTATGCCAAGCTGTTGAAATTGCAGGAGATGGGGGATGTAGCGTGATTTCGGATGTCGGATGTCGACCAAGTTTTTGGTTTATTAGACTTGTCGCGTAATTATTTTTTACTGCTCCGCCAGCTGGCGGATTGGTCAAATTTTCCAAAAATTTTTTCAGCTTAGCTTAGGATAGACCTCAAAAATTATTTGAAAAATTATAACTCAAAATTTGAAAATTTCGTTACAAAACTAATTACGCGACAAGTCTATTAAAAAAAATAAGCTCAAACGAATGTTTAGATTCGTTTGCGCTTTCAATGTTACTTTCGGTTTAAGTTAAAATTTTGGTTATAGTTGACAGTTTACAGTCATGGGCTTCAATAATTGGACTGGGTTCTCCAGTAAATACGGCATTCGGGAATTTTAAGCCAGTAGCAGTGGAAACCACTACGACCCTTTCTCCTCTTTTTATGTTTCCTCTTTCTACCGATTTTTTTACTCCCGCCAAGGCCATGCCTGTCTGAGGGCAGACATTATCTCCATCAAGACCAGCTATTTTTACGGCTGTGTTTTGATATTCTTCGCTAACAGTTGCCATAAATCCCATTGTGTCTAATACGCTTCGCATAACTTTTTTTCTAGACACAGGATTGCCAATTCGCGCGACAGTAGACGCGGTTACAGCCAGTTTGTTTGCTGGAATAGGTTCGTAGTTACTTTCCCACTCATTGATTGATGAGTGGTCAAATTTTTCCCACGAGCTGGTTAGCGGATTAGCTCCTTTGACTTGGCATCCAAGCAACCTTGTCCTGTTTATATTAAAACCGTGGCTTGCCATTGTTGATAAGCCCTTACCTAAAGAGCTTAAGTTGCTGCCATTGCCTATGGGGGCGGCGATAATAATGCCGGACAAACGCCAGTCAAAATGCTGGGCAATCAGGAATATAGTTGATTGGTGGCCCTCAATTCTTGTAGGATTTTTACTATTAGCCAAATAACCAGATTTTTTAACAAGTTCTTCAACCGTTTTCATTCCATCGTCAAATACGCCAGGTAGAATAATAGTTTTCGCTCCATGGAGCCTTGGTTGATATATTTGGACTTCTGTTACTCTACTGTTTTTGTCGCCTGGCAGAAATACTATGCATGGAATTTGAGCAATAGCCGCGTAAAGGGCTGCTGCAGCTGAAGTGTCGCCAGTTGATGAGCAGACAATAAATTTTGATCCAACCGCTTTGGCTATTGACACTAAAACTGTCATACCTTGATCCTTAAATGAGCCAGATGGATTTATTCCTTCAAAAATAATCCATAAGTCCAAATCACCTCCAACCCATTTTTTTAGTCTTGGTCCAGCCGGCAATATTGGTGCGTTTCCTTCATGTCTGCTAATAATAAATTCTTCAGGCAAATGCGGCATAATCCATTCTTTGAATCGCCAAACCCCTGAATTGTAGAGAGGGCTTGGGTTGTTTGTTTTGCCTACGCGTGAATTAAAAAGTTCTATCCATTTAGAAAAGTGACGATGCTCAAAATTATGTTTAACATCAAAGATATTCCCGCATTCAGGGCAGTTGAACACTCTTTCTTTTTCTAAATCAGTTTTATGCCCGCACCCGATGCATTCCAGCCAACTTTGTTCCATGGTAAATAATTTACTCATTTCTGTTTCCTCCTTCCTGCTAATGTTGTTTTGTTATCCTATGTTATTTTTTTGATAAAGGTGCAAAATTATTTTTTATGTTATAGTATTTCGGCGTAGAAGTCAAATTTTTGCGGTTATTTAACATTTTTACGCAAAATAATTTATTATATAATATTTTTTTCACTATAATTTTTTGAACGGCAACATAGAATTGCCAAGGATTATTTTTTAATTTTGTAGCGTCTTAGGTGCTTACTTGGATTATTTTGAATTAGTTATTCTTTTATTTTTTTGATATAATGAAAGTAGTTATGAAAGAATATACTAAAATTTATATCGGCACATCAGGCTGGTCTTATAATGATTGGGCGGATGGAGTTTTTTATCCGCCGGATATTAGCAATAGGGGATGGTTAGAATATTATAGCCGGCATTTTAATACTGTGGAGATTAACGCCTCGTTTTACCATCAGATGAGCGCTAAAACATTCGCCAAGTGGCGCCAAATAACGCCAAAAAATTTTATTTTTAGCGTTAAGATAAGCCGATTTTTAACGCATATAAAAAAATTAAATAATTCGAAGGAGCCATGGCAAAGGTTTATAAATAATGCTAAGATGTTAAAAGAAAAGCTTGGGCCGATATTAGTACAGTTGCCGCCGCGATTTAAAGCTAATAAGGAAAAATTGGAAGATTTTTTGAAAATCACTCCAAAAAAATATAAGCTTGCTTTTGAATTCAGGGATAAAAGCTGGTTTGATAAGGAAATTCTGCAAATTTTAAAAAAATATAATGCCACATTAGTATTTGCTGATTTTAAAGGTGTGCCTGTTGTTGATGAAATTACGGCTGATTTTATTTATATTAGAATGCATGGACCAGCCGATCTATACAGTTCAAAATACACCGCAGGACAACTGCAAAAATTGGCTGATAAAATAAACAGATGGAAAAAAGAAGTTAAGGAAATTTATGTTTATTTTAATAATGATACGGAAGGATACGCGTTGGAGAATGCAAAGACATTAATTAAATTAGCAAGATGACAGTTTGCCATATTTTTAAAGTATTGTTATACTATTAATTAATAGACCTGTTGCATAATAAGCTACTACTGCTCCGCCAGCTGGCGGATCGGCCAAATTTTCCAAAAATTTTTTCAGCTTACCTTACAGGTAAACCTCAAAAATTGTTTGAAAAATTTGTCTCCAAATCTAAAAATTTCGTTGCGTAGCTTATTATGCAACAGGTCTATTAAATTGATTTTAATATATGGGCATAAAAACAAAAAAGGAGATCCAAAAAATTACTAAGCAGATTAAGGAAAAATACAAGCCGGAAAAAATTATTCTTTTTGGCTCTTTTGCTCATGGAAGGCCAAATAAAGATAGCGATGTGGATTTATTTATTATAAAGAAAACCAAAGAAACAAGAACAAAACGCCATTTAAAAGTGGACAGAATGCTTTTAGACAGAAATATCCCTTTAGATATTTTAGTTTACACCCCTCAAGAGATAAAAAAGCGGATATCGCTTGGAGATTTTTTTATTAAAAATATCATCCAGCAAGGAAAAATTCTTTATGCCAAATAATAATTTTGAGCTAACAAAAGAATGGATTATAAAATCACAAAATGATTTAAAATCAGCGCAGATTCTTTATAGGGAGGATGGACCGACTGATTCTCTTTGTTTTCATTGCCAGCAATCAGCAGAAAAAATCCTAAAAGGTGTTTTAGTTTTTAATAAAAAAGAATTTCCTAAAATACACGATTTAATTCATCTTTTAACTCTTTGTCGGAAAATAGATAAAAATTTTAAAAGTTTAGAAAATAAAGTTTCTTTTTTAAATAGATATTACATTGAATCCCGTTATCCGCCTGAAATTGCTGTTTATTCTAAGGCGGAGTGCAAAGAGGCAATAGAATGTACAGAGCAGATAATTCAATTTATTATTAATAAAATAACGTAGATTTTTTTTGAAAAATTTTATTATAATTTTTAATAAAAACACTATCTTAAAATAGTGTTTTTTATTATTTTTTGCTATTTTCCAATATTTGATTTAAAATATTAATATGAGTGTAGAATCTAAAATAGAACAAAATATCCCGCTTGCTCCGCTAACCACTTTTAAGATCGGTGGACCGGCTAAATTTTTTATTAGCGTGAACACCAAAGAAGATTTGCTTGGCGCTTATAGATGGGCTAAAAAAAATAAAGAGCAGGTTTTTATTTTGGCAGGCGGAAGCAATGTTTTAATTAATGATAATGGAGTTGATGGTTTAGTGATAAAAATAAATAATAGCGGTATGGCAGTCAAAGGCGAGAGAATAGAATGCGGGGCAGGCGCCAGTCTATCCAAAGCAGTTAGATCAACGATTGGCAATAATTTGTCCGGCTTAGAATGGGCCTCGGGCATTCCCGGCGCTGTTGGCGGCGCTGTCAGAGGAAATGCAGGGGCTTATGGCTTATCTATGTCTGATTTTATAGAAATTATAGAAGTGTTTAATAAAAAGAAAAAAAAATTTGAAATTTTTTCAAATAAAGACTGCAAATTTTGTTATCGCGGAAGCATATTTAAAAAAAAGAATAATTATTTGATTTGGAGCGCTGTTTTAAAAATGAAAAAATCAGAATTTATTAAAATAAACAGCTTAATTGAAAAATATTCCGAAATGCGCGCAAAAAATCAGCCAAAATTGCCAAGTGCTGGTTGTGTATTTAAGAATCTGGATTTTGTTAATTTACGCCAAAACACGCCAATTTACGCTAATAAAGCGGTAGAAGCTGGCGCGGTGAAAGGCGGTAAAGTTGGGGCCGGTTGGTTGATTAATGAATTAGGGCTAAAAGGCAAAATTATTGGCGGCGCTAAAATCAGTTTGGAACATGCTAATTTTATTGTTAATACTGGCAAAGCAACAGCAGAAAATGTAATAATGCTAATAAGTTTTATAAAACAGCAAGTTAGAACAAAATTCGGCGTTCAACTGCAAGAAGAGATTCAATATTTCGGATTTTAAATAGACTTGTCGCGTAATTATTTTTTACTGCTCCGCCAGCTGGCGGATTGGTCAAATTTTCCAAAAATTTTTTCAGCTTAGCTTAGGCTAAACCTCAAAAATTGTTTGAAAAATTATAACTCAAAATTTGAAAATTTTTACCCCGTTGGATAACTGGGGTCGTTACAAAACTAATTACGCGACAAGTCTAATAAACATAATGCGAATGCCGCGAATAAAAATTATTTAATTCGCACTATATATTTATGCGAATATATATAAAATTATAGCTTATTTTAGCGGTTTAATGGTCAAAAATGGTTGCTGATTTTTTAATAGTTAAACAAAATTTTTACTAAAATTAGTATAAAATTGAAGTTAAAAATAGCATAGAAAGTCATTAACTTTAAATCTATTTAAACTTAA
>JAYEOU010000097.1:0-2246 GCA_034723335.1 Patescibacteria group bacterium | reverse complement strand
ATTAAGTTTAAATAGATTTAAAGTTAATGACTTTCTATGCTATTTTTAACTTCAATTTTATACTAATTTTAGTAAAAATTTTGTTTAACTATTAAAAAATCAGCAACCATTTTTGACCATTAAACCACATTTTAACATGTTAAAACGTTTAAAAGTTGTAATTGCCATATCCGGCGGCGTTGATTCATCAGCCGCTGCTTTTTTATTGCAAAAACAGGGATATGAGGTTATAGGAATGTTTATGCGCCTTGCCCCGTTAGATAGTTCACCCTGCGGGATAGAAGACAATATCCAACAGGATAAATATCTAACGGGGCTTGGCGTTGATAAACAACAAGAAAGTGAAGACGCGGCGCGCAGGGTTTGCCAAAAGCTGGGCATTAAATTTTATCCGATCAATTTAGCTCGTCAATTTAAAAAAGAAGTAATTGATTATTTTCTTAATAGTTATGTGCGGGGCTTAACTCCTAATCCTTGCGTCAAATGCAATCAGGTTATTAAATTTGGTTATTTATTAGAGCAAGCCAAAAAAACGGGCGCGGATTTTTTAGCAACAGGACACTATGTGCAAAATTCAAAATTTAAAATTCTCCGCCAGCTGGCGGATTCAAAATTTATTTATAAATTATTTCGTGGAAAAGATAAGGATAAGGATCAGAGTTATTTTCTTTATAATTTAACGCAGGAGCAGTTGGCGCGCGTTTTATTTCCTTTGGGCGGCTATACTAAAATTCAGGTGAAAAAAATAGCTAATAAAGCCGAAATGCCTTATTTAAAAAAAGAAAGCCAGGATATTTGTTTTCTAACAGGGGACCATAATGATTTTTTAAAAAAGCATCTTAATTTAAAATCAGGAAAAATAAAGATTTTGGATGGTAAAATAGTTGGCGAGCATCAAGGCCTGCCGCTTTATACTATTGGCCAGAGAAAAGGAGTGGAGATTGGCGGCATAGGGCCTTTTTATGTTGCTAAATGTGATTATAAGGCTAATACGCTTTATGTGGTTAAAGATTGCGATGATCCGGTTTTGTATAGCAATAAGCTGATTGCGGAAAATGTTAATTGGATTTCCGGTAAAGAGCCGAAACTGCCTTTACAGTGTGAAGCAGTAATTCGTTATCACCATCAACCTGTTAAGTGTATTGTAGTTGTAGGAACAGGGCATTGCCCTGTCCAACAAAATAATAGGCGTAAATATTTAATTAAATTCAAAAAGCCGCAAAGGGCGGTTACGCCAGGCCAGAGCGTTGTTTTATATCAAGGTGATGAGGTATTGGGTGGCGGTATTATCAGTAATTTATAAAAATACCTAAAATTAGGCATTTTTTAAGACAGGTATTGACATAATTTTAATAGTATGTTAATATAAAAATTAGTTTTTGGGATTGCTGTTTACAAAAAAATAAAAATTTACTTCAGAAAAGGAGGAGAATAATGAAAAAAAATATTGTGATTTTTCGCGGTGTTGTGTGTGTTTTGGCTTTTGCGGCATTTACCGTAAAATGCGCTGTTGATTTTGCGGACAAAGTGGAGAAAAAACAGGAAAAAGAAATTGCGCAAATTAAAAAAGATGTAAAAGAATCGCGAGAGTTAATAACGATTTTTGCAGAAGAACCGTTGAATCAAGATTTAGGTGGTTTGTCAAAAGGCGTAAAAAAAATTGTTCAAGAAATTAAAAGAAAATATGGCGGCCGCATTAAGCTTGTTGCCCAGAAGCATAGTGTTGATTCCAAGATTATTATTGCTATTATAGCAGTAGAATCATCAGGAAATTGTCGCGCGGTTTCTTGCGCAAATGCCCGGGGTTTAATGCAACTAAAACCTTTAACAGCCAAAACAATGGGCATCAAGAATCCGTTCCATCCCTATGACAATATTTGGGCTGGAACGCGCTACTTAAAGCGCCTTAAAAAAAGGTTTGGCAATTTTGATACTGCGCTCGCGGCTTATAATTTAGGTCCAACAAAAGTCGCTAAATTACTTCAAAATGGTTTTAACCCAAGCGCGTATAAATATGTGCGAAAGGTTAAAGCGGCGATGGAGGAGGTTTAATGGAAAATTTTTTTCAATTTTTGGAAATTTTTTTGCCATATCCGGAATATGCGCTGCCGTTATTAGTAGTGGCAGTTGCGTTTCTTGTTTGGCAAATGGCGCAAGTCCGTAAGGACTGCAAAAAATTGTAATCAATTATCAAAGGCTGGAGTCGATTGAATTAAATCAATTTCCAGCCTTTTTTTCTTGCCAAA
>JAYEOU010000096.1:0-2263 GCA_034723335.1 Patescibacteria group bacterium | reverse complement strand
ATTTAAGTTTTCCGAAACTTAGTATGCTGTTGTCGGAAACAACAAAAAGAAAAAAAATAATTTTGTCGGTTTTTAAAAAACTTGGCAAAGAATTTGGGGCTAACTACAATACCCAAATTTGCGATTTGTTGCTAGATTTTAATCCTAACCATAATTATTGGCCGATTCAATTTGGATTTGAGTATACTCAAAATACAGCGCCAAGATTAAAAGTATATCTAAGCGTAAACAGTAAACGTTTCCCATTAAAAAAGTTTTGCAATTCTTTTGATTTAGATTTTAAATTACTCAGGCCTTTTATCGCGGGGGAGAAAATTGACGCGATAGCAATTGATTTCTTGCCTAATAATAATTATTTTCTTAAGATTTACACAATCAGCAAAAATAAAGGCAAGCTTTTTCGATTAGACAACCAATCTCAGATAAAATCGGTCAAACAATATAAACATTTTCCAGCAGGGATTGATGTTGATAAAAGATTTAGTTTTAAAGCAAGTAAGAAATCTATTAATTTCATTCTGGGAAATAATTTTAAAATTCATTATCTTTGCTCGGAAAACGGAAGAAAAAGTATTTACTTAAGATAGTAAAATAAAATTCTGATTGCGTTTTTATGGAGATAATTTAAGGTATGTGTATGTTGATGTTGATATTAGTTTATGGTATTATTTAATATAATTTAACAGGTAGAATGTTGCTTATGTTTAAAAACAAAAAAAAGACAACAATATTTTTTGCTGTTTTGTTTTTGATTGTTTTTTTATCAATCTTGGCGTGGTTCCCCGCCGTTAAATATTATAAAAACTTTTTAGAAACTAAGGCGATAAAAAAAGATGTCTGTCGTTCTTTTCCCGCTTATATTGAATTATCTCCAGTAGCGGATTATATTATTCCTCAAAAAAAATTTCAGCCATGGAAACCGCTTGATAATATCTACTCTCTAAAAGAACAATATGCTTTTTGCCTTTTGTTTCAATCGGGCGGCGATAAAGCAAACTTAACTGTTATTTCTTCCGGCAATAGCGATAATGAACAATTTTTTAAAGAATATGAAATTTTATCAACTGTGAACAAAATTTTTAAGGAAGGAAACAGTTCTTCAACTAAGGCCTTAAAATATGCAGTAACTCTAAAAAAATTACTACCGCCCCAAAAACTTAGGAATGTAGATGAAAAAGAAATGTATAATTTTTTAATGACAAAACCATCGCCAACCGAGGATGACTTCAGATATATTAGCGCTTTAAGGAATGATGACAAGGAAAAATGCCAAGAAATTGGAGATATGTATATTAGCATTGCCTGCCAGGCGTATTTTATTAAAAATAAAAATCAATTTTGTGATAAAATTTATAATGAAATTAAAAAGGAAGCTTGTGATTAATTAAAATAAAAAAATGAAAAAAAACAAAAAAAACAAAACATCTTACGAACTCGTTTTAAATTCCAAGATTTATCCTTTATCAGCGATTTTTGGAGCCGCCTATATTTTTATTAATAAGGCGTATATTCTTTTTGACGGCGACCCTAATAAACAGATAAAAGTTTCTTTTAAATCAAAACCCGAGACCAACAGCGAGGTTTTGGAAAATATTGTCGGTGAATTCAAAAACGAGCTGTTAAATTACGCTTTGCGTGAACAAATCGTGAAGTCAAACCAAAAAATAAGGGAAACAATTATTGCTCAAGCCCTGCTTTCGCCTCTTTATGATACTTTTTCGGATTTTGCGGAAGAGGCGAGCGAAGAAGATCAAATTGAAGATCCTTTAGGCATTACCGAAACATGGGAAGAACATTTTGGCAAAAAAGAAAAATTAGCGGCTAAAAAAAGTAAAAATGCTAAAACTTAAATTAAATTCTAAATTTTATAATCAAACTGCTATTAATAAAGCAATTAAGGATTATTCTCCATTAGGGAATATTAGCTTTAGAAAACAAGACGGCTATTTTGTGGTTTATTTTAATAAAATTAAGTCGGATGTTTCAGAGATTATTAGCGATGAATTTGGTAACTATGTTCTAGCCCAAATAATAAAAGACAAATAATAAATATCAACAAAATTATGCGTAAATTTTTCAAAAAAAACAAAAACATCGTTTGGCCGTCCTTGACTTTATTGTTAGGTATTATACTTGGTTTGTTTGTGAGTTATTTTTGGTTGTCTAAAACTGATTTCTGGGAGCAAAAAAGATTAACTTCAACATCTGCTCGCGGCGAGAATGTTGATGCCCAAAACCTATCCAAAGAAGCTGAACAGATAAT
>JAYEOU010000095.1:0-2267 GCA_034723335.1 Patescibacteria group bacterium | reverse complement strand
CTAAAACAATTAAAATCTCCTAAAGGATTCCGCAAAATTTACTACCTAGTTAAAGAACAACCCATTGAAAAAACATTAGAAGAATTAAACAATAAATTTATAAAAGAATTAAACGAATTAAGTTTGGTTGATACCCCCTTAAATAGTATTAACAAATTATTTGATTTCCTGATAGACAAAAAAATAATTTTTATTTTAGACGAATTCCCTCTATTAATGAAAGAAAAAAGCATTTTAGGCCACATGCAGGAGTTTTTAGACAACAAGCCCAAAAGTGTCATAATCTTATGCGGGAGTTATCTTTCCGCTATGGAAAAAATCAAAAATTATTCATCCCCTATTTATGGGAGAAGAATGATTTCCCTAAAAGTCCAGCCCATGAGTTTTAAAAATATAAAAAGTTTTTCCGAAAAATCAAACAAAGAAGAATTAATAAAAATTTATGGCGCCTTAGGCGGCATTCCTGAATATTTGTTAAAATATTCAGGAAATTTTAATGATTTTATAAAAACAAATCTTTTTAAAAAAGATTCTTATTTGTATGAAGAAGCGGAGTTTTTGCTAAGATACGAATTGAGAGATTTGAGTTTATACAATTCAATATTAAAATCAATAGCGTCGGGATGCGCGACTTTAAACGAAATCGCTCAAAAATCGTATGTAGAAAAAAATGTTATTATAAAATATATAAATATGCTAATTGGACTTGATATTGTGAAAAAAGAACTGCCATATTTATCCACCAAAAAAGAAAAATTGAAAGAAAGAGGCGCTTTGTATTTTATAAAAGACAACTATTTTAATTTTTATTATAATTTCATTTATCCATTCAAAGAAGAAATTGACTTGGGGTACATAGATAAGGTTTTTAATTATTTTAATAAAAATTATAATACTTATTTAGGGTATATTTTTGAAGAAACCGCGAAACAATTTATTATTGGAAAATATAAAATGAACTTTGGCAGACAATGGGGAAATTATAAAAGCAAAAAAAATGGCAAGATAGAAACATTCACTTATGAAATTGATTTATTGTCAATAAATCAAGAAGCGAAAGAAATTATCGCGCTTGAAGTTAAATGGAAAGATTTAAGTTATCAAAAAACTAAAAACATTTTGAGTGAATTGAAAAACAAAATTCAATACCTGCCATTAAAGTTAGACGGATATAAAATAACAGTTGGAGTTATAAGTAAAAGCGTAAAAAATAAAAGAAGAATAAAAAATAATAATTTTTTAGTTTTTGATTTAAGAGATTTATAAACCGCGATGTAAACTCTACTGTAGTGAATACCGCTTACGAATACTCCGTCATTGCGAGGAGTTCCAAGAACTAAGAAAGGGCTGCCCTTTCTTAAGGACAGCCCTTGAATTCCTGTGTCATCCCTCTCCGCCATTGCGAGAAGTCCCGCAATACTGCGGGACGACGCGGCAATCCCTTTCCGTTATTGCGAGACCCGCCTTGACGGAAAAGAATCCACACCTTACAAATAGTTAAACTTTTTGTAAAATACACCTTACAAATAGTCCAAAACAGCAAAAACTATAAACAACGCGCAAATTATGAAAAAAATATCAGCCATTATCCCCGCTTATAATGAAGAAACGACAATTAAAAAAGTAATCAAGGGCCTTCAATCGGCTTTTGAGTTGTCTTCTGTTTCTTATGAGATTATAGTAGTAAACGACGCTTCAAAAGACCAAACAGGCACTCTTATCGACCGAATAGAAAACATCACCGCAATTCACCATTCCGAAAATCAGGGTTATGGAGCGTCAATTAAAACCGGCGCCGAGATAGCGCAAGGCGAATATATTTTAATCATTGACGGTGACGCGACTTATCCTACGGAAATCATTCCTCAAATGATTGAATATACTAATAATTACGCTTTAGTTTCCGGAAAACGCGGCGGCAAGAATTTTGACGCGCGCTGGCTGTATTTGCAAAGAATTGGAAAGTTTATTTTAAGAATGGTTGCTAGTTATATTACGCAATACAAAATCCCAGATATTAATTGCGGTTTGCGGATATACAAAAAAGAAATATTTAACAAATTCCTGCATTTATATCCAAACCAATTCTCTCTTACCACTACTTCGTTAGTCGCTTTTTTGTCTAATAATTACCGGGTCAAATTTATCCCCATTAATTACCATAAAAGAACGGGCAAATCAACGCTAAGACCATTTAAAAGTTTTGGACAATTTATGAATTTAATTTTGAAAATTTCACTTTTCTTTAAGCCAATCAGAATATTCCT
>JAYEOU010000094.1:0-11645 GCA_034723335.1 Patescibacteria group bacterium | reverse complement strand
GCATATCGTAGAGACGCATTGCAATGCGTCTCTACATTGCAATGCGTCTCTACTGAAATTTGACAGGAATTTTTAGTTTGATATAATAAAAATATAAATATTAATAATTCACATAATTATATGCCAATAACACCTGAACAATTCAATAAAATCGCCACCAAAGATGATTTAAAAGAATTAAAAGAAGAGATGGCGGCTAAGGAGGATATTAATAAGATACTTACTGCTGTTGATGGAATTGCTAAACAACACGAAGATTTTAAAGCAGAATTGACTGCCAATCAAGGAGCGCATGATCGTTTTGAGGAAAAATTTATTAAAACTGACAAGAGAATTCAAGTCGTGGAAGAAAAATTTAATATTAGCCCGGCTGCGGCATAGAAAGTTTTAAAATTGATAATCATCAGTAGTGTTGGCTGTGTAATATATTCAAATTGGATGTCAACAAAAAGCCGTTGGATTTTCCAGCGGTTTTTTGTTATACTAAGAATGTGTGTGGACGGTCGCGGGCCCACAGTTTTAAATTTTAACATAACATTTATGTCTCAAAAAACCTATCTCACAATCCTTAAAATCGGAATTTATTTGTCTTTTATTTCCGTGTTTTTGATTTTTAAAAATTTGCTATTTCCGTTTATTACATCCAAGCAGATTTATTTTAATATTTTAATTGAAGTTTTGTTTATTTTTTGGCTGGCTTTTATAATTAAATATCCGGAATGGTCCCCCTTTGCTAAAGCTACGGAGGACAAGCCGAAAAAAAGTTGGATTTCGTTTGGCTTAATTGGTTTTTTTATTGCAATGATTTTGTCTTGTTTCGCGGGTGTTGATTTTAATCTAAGTTTTTGGGGCGATGTGGAGCGGATGCTGGGCGTTTTCCATTTGCTTCATTTTCTTGTTTTTTATTTTATTATTATTACAGTGATGCGGACATGGCGGGACTGGCGCAATTTATTTATTGTATCAATAACCGCGGCTGTTTTAGTTTGTCTTTATGGCTTAATAAAAAACGAACATTACAGCACAATCGGCAATACGGCTTATGTCAGCGGTTATGCTATTTTTAATATTTATTTTGCGTTGATTTTATTTTTTCGCTGGCTGCGGGGCGCTGAAGATAAGGCAAAGAGCTGGTGGCATGGTTTGTTGTGCCTTGCCGCGATAATAACAATGCTGTTGATTTTCAAGCTCACGCATACTCGCGGCGCCTATGTCGGCTTGGGCGTAAGTACTTTTGCGATGTTATTGTTTTTTATTATGTTAAGCAAAAGCAGGAAAATCAAACTTTATTGTTTATCCGCTTTTGCGGTTATCGCGATTTTGGTTTCATTGGTTTTTGCTTATCCTAATAGCGCCGTGGTGGAGAAAAGCTCTATTTTAAGAACCATGACGGCAATTTCTTCTCAGGCGGTAACTTTCCAAACTCGGCTTATCGCGTGGAAAGCCGGAATTAAAGATTTAAAAAATCATTTAATATTGGGAACCGGGCATGGCAATTTTGCCATTACTTTTGACAAGCATTTTGATCCGGCTTTTTATAATTACACCAGAAGCGAGACTTATTTTGACCGGGCGCATAATAACCTGATTGACATTGTCTCAACAACAGGAATTTTAGGGCTGATAACATATTTATCAATTTTTGCGGCGGTTGGCTATTATCTTGTTAAAGGATTTAAAAACAGGCAAATTAGCTTGACAGAATTTGTTTTATTAACCGGATTGATTATCGCTTATTTTATCCAGAATTTGGCAGTGTTTGATTCATTGGTAACTTATATATCATTAATGGTAATGCTTGGGTTTATTTATTGCCTCGCCTCCAGCCCCTTTCCTTATCAAGAAGAGGGGAGCAAGGAGGCTGATAAACCTCTTATTGATAAAGAAATTTATGCTTTATTTATTTGCGGCGCGCTGATGTTAATTGTAATTTATCAGTATAATATTAAGCCGTTAAAAATGCTTAAAAATACTATTGACGGCCAGATCGCTTTTGCTCAAGGAGATGTTCTTAGGGGCGTAGAAGAATATAAAACAGCTTTAAGTTATAAAACGGTTTTAGACAGGGACAGCCGCGCCAGCTTAATCAATGCGATTTTTTCTAATAGGCATTTGCTTTCTCAGATTGATAAAGAGCAGGCCGAAGGAATTTTAGATTGGACAGTTGAGCTGGCAAAAGAAAATGTTAAATATAATCCGCAAGACAGCATGATGCAGATGCAGTTAGCCCAAGTTTTAAATACAGTTGCCAGCTTGCGTGCTGACAATCTTGATGAATTTTATTTTTATTCCAATCAAGCCGAGGAAGCGATCAATAAGGCAATTAAGGCCAGCCCGGGCAGAGTGCCGATTTATTTTCTTAAGACGCAGATCTATTTAACCCGCGGGGATAAAGAAAAAGCGATTAAAACCATGCAATACGCTGTTAGCTTGAACAAGGAATATTATGACAGTTATTGCCATTTAGGTAGAATGCAGCTTAATTTTCAGCGGGAAGAAGAAGGATTTAAAGCAATGGACCAGTGCATTGATTTGGGTGGAACTGTTTTATTGTCGCCAGCGGCTTTTGTTAAAAATTTAATCAATCATTACGCGGATCAGCAGGATTGGCAAAAAGTTATTAAACTTTATAACAGATTAACCCAATTAGAGCCGAATAATACGCAAATATGGGTTAATTTAGCCAAATTTTACGAACAAGAAGGCGAGATTGAAAAAGCGATTGAAGCGGCTGAAAAGTCGGCTGTATTAGATCCGAGTTTAAAAGATGCTGTTGAGCAATTTATTAGGGGGCTGGAGTGAGTTGTTGTAGCACTGTTTTTGCGGTAAAATAAAATTAGATTAGTTAGTGAAAATTCAAGAGACATAAACAAGGAGGGTTTTTTTGTGTTTAAAAATTAATTTTGCCGCTGAATTTATTCAGTAGCAGCAAGCATTATGAAAAAAATTTTAAAAATTTCAGGGATTGTTTTAGGCAGTTTGGCCGTTATTTTTGGCATTGTAATTTATCTTTCTTTTTTTACTAATTTTTGGCTGCATTATCCAAATCCCTTTAAAACCCAGACCGCTTTATCATTATTAGAAATGTCGGTTTTATCTGATCCTATTTGCCATGAAACCTGTTTTGCCGAGCGGGAGCTTTATAAAGATGTAATTAGCGATTATGCTTTGAAAAATAAAGACATTAAGGAGCAGATTAAGAATTTAATTTTGGATCAAGAGGTTTTTGTTAATTTTCAAGAGGAATTAATTCAGGTATTAAGATTGATCGCTGAAAAAGAAAAACAGCAAAACCAGACAGATAAAATTATTATTCCTGAATTTTTGTTTTCTTATTTGAATAGCGCGGATGGCAGAGGAAGCGTGCAGCAGGAGATTATGTCTGAATTCGGCGACGCGCAAGATAACAGGCTATTAAAAAATTTATATAGCATTGCCTGCGATTATAATATTAACGAAGAAGAACGGTCTGAAGCAATCAACACTATTGGCAATACAGGCAATGAAATCTCTGTTGAGTTTTTAATGGGGTTGGTTGAGGATGAGAGAAATAGTTATAGAATAAGATATGAAACAGCAAATAAATTGCCAGTTTTAATAGGTAGTAAAAAAATACAAGTAACAAAAGATTGGGCAGACAGGGCTGTTAAAATAGCGCTTGATAAAAATATTGATCATTATATTGCGGAAAGAATTTTAGATGTTGCTTATTATTATGACACAGAGGATAAGAATTATGTTATTAAACTAATGCAAAAAGTTTATTATAGTGATGTTAATAAATTTATTAGAGATAGATCCACAGATATATTACATGGTTTAGGAGAAGAACAATATAAAAATCCAGAAATAACAGACGAGGAATGGGAAGAACATCATACGCCTTTTTGGTAGTTTAAGAAATGACAAAAAAGAAAAGGGATTTGAAATGACAAGACGCGATACTTTTTTAAGTTTTAATTTATAATAGAATATAGAATAAGGAGGGTTATGTTTCAATTTATTCAAAGGAATTTTTTGATAAGTTTTTTAATTTTTGTTGGAATTTTTTATTGCGCTAATTTTGCTTTAGCAATGCCAGAAGGAACTTTATTATACCGCACTTCTGGAAATAATAAATTATACGGTTATAATACCAATGAGCTGTTAAAAATTCATCCATTTAAAAAAGATAAAATTGAATTAAATTGCGGGCATGTTGGAATTTATGTTGGCAAGGATAAAGATGGAGTTGATTATGTTGTTGAGGCAGTTAATAATGGAATTCAAAAAACACCGGCTAAATATTTTGTTAATACAAGCGCAGGGGAAAAATTTATTGGAGCGAGAATACCCAATAATGTTACAGAAAAACAAAGAAAAAAAGCAGTGATTTTGGCTAAAAATTTGGCTGAACAAAGATTAAAATATGATTTTGATTTTAGAACTCAAAAAGGACCTGGCAATGAACAATTTATTTGCGTTGGCTTAACTGAAAAATTATATGAAAGTGCTGACATTAATATTAAGGGACATAATTTAGTTTATACCCCTGCTAATTATGCAATTAATATTACCCCGGACGGCTATGATAATAATAGCGTTTATAACGCAAAAACAGGAGATTGTTTTGCCGCTAATGTTGAATATTCAAAAATTAGCAGGCGGGCAAGCATGGGTGAAATTATTGGCACTAATTGCGGTAAAGAGTCCAATGGACAAAGGTATTTTTTTCTGCCCCATACCCAGTTTTTGCAGCCAAGCTTAAAAGATGTTCAAGCTGATATTTTAATAAGCAGTGATTTTTCTGGTTCTAAAATTCGCGGTTTAACGCCGGCCGGCAAAATTATTTTGTCATGGACAAGAAATAATACTGTTTCCTCAACCAAAATAGCCGCGCAAAAAGTTAAAAATACTGGCTCTAAAGTTGCTATCGGCTGGCAAAATATAATTAAAGGTTATCAAAATTTAACGCAAAATGTTTTTACGCCTGTTGTTGAACAGCAAGCCGGAGATGAACAAGGCAAGATTTTGTCGGCCCAGGAAAGTAATTTCAGCATCCCAACCACTATTACTGCCGAGGATTTATTCAAGCCAAAACAAGCCGGTAGCGCCGGCCGGCAAGAAATTAACAAAGAGCTTGGTTTTACTGATTCAGAACCAAGTTCTTTGTTAACAGAAGCAAAATCTGTATCCAACAAACATCCAACCGCTGATACAATATTTAAAGCTAAAAAGACTGCTCCTCTCACCCGCAAAGCAAAGGATGAACAGGCCTTGTTAGATGCGAAATTATCTAACAAGGCAAAGGGCGGGGTTGGAGTTGCCCGCGTAATTGACGGCGACACTATTGAACTTACCACTGGAGAAAAAGTCCGCTATATTGGCATTGACACGCCGGAATTGGGCAGGCCTGGTCCGGATGATGACGAGTGCTTGGCATGGGTTGCAAGATTAAGAAATATGCAATTGCTTGGAACAGGCAAACTGGCATTAATTAAAGATCCGGCAGCGGACAAAGATAAATATGGGCGGCTGTTAAGGTATGTTTATTCAGGCGATATATTTATCAATCAGCAATTGGCTCGCGAAGGCCTGGCTAAAACTTTTTTCTGCAAGCCGGGCTGGAAAAATTGCCCGGTTATTGCGGATAAGCGGCAAGAGCAGATTATTATGTCTGCGGCTGATTCAGCCAAGCAAAATAAGCGCGGTTTATTTTCAATGGTTTGCCAGCAGCAGTTAGTTAAAAATGATAATATTATAAAAGGCCGGACTGATAATAAAAATTTATTCCAGCCAAAAGAGGAGGATTCATTAACTGATGATGGTTCACAAAAAATCACGCCGACTCAGCGGCCTGCGAGCTTTATTTTTGTAGCAGGCGGGGATACTGTTGCGCCGATTACAACAATTACGGACAAGCCAACTAATCCAACTAATTTATCATTAGCTGAATTTAGCTTTATTGCTAATGAACAAGCTGTTTTTAGCTGTAAGTTAGGTGATGGGGAGTGGCAGGATTGCAGTTCGCCTGTTAGTTATTCTAATTTAGATTCTGGCGAGCATATTTTTAAAGTTCAGGCAACTGATCAAGCCGGCAATGTTGAATTAAATCCTGTTGAATACATTTGGGAAATAGATTTAACCATTCCCAGCGCGCCGATTATTTTATGGCCAAGCGAATTTCCATATTATGCAAGCAGCACGCCAATTATTATAAACGGCAGCAATGACAGCGGGTTGGAAGTTTTAATAAATAATTCAACAACAGGCGTGGAAATCATTGATAACACGAATTGGCAAAGTTCGCTTGGTTTAGCTGAAGGAGAAAATATTTTCTACATCAAATCAATTGATCAATTTGGCGCGGAAAGCGGTGAAGATGAATTTACTATAATTCTGGATACTATTGCGCCAACTATAGCCATTGACAGCGGGCCTGATAATTTTGCCAGTTCAACCGTTGCTGAATTTGAATTTAGAGCGGATGAAGAAGGCCTTAGCTATCAATGCCAGTTAGATAGCGGGGGCTGGCATGCTTGCTCTGCCAGCCCTATTGGATATGAAGAATCATCCAACAGGGCAAGCACGACAATTAGTAATTTAACTGAAGATGAGCATAATCTGGAAGCCAAGGCCATTGATCAAGTAGGCAATATAAGTAATACATTGGCTCATCACTGGTTGGTGGATTTAACCGCGCCAACTTCAACCATGCAAAGTTTAGATGATGAATACGAGCAAACCGGCTTTACAGTTAGCTGGTCCGGAAGCGACGCTTCAAGCACTGTGGAAACAAGCGGAATAGCGAGCTTTGATTTGCAGTACAAAATAAATAATGAAGAATGGCAGGACTGGATTATCGCTACTACCAGCGCCAGCACTGTTTTTAGCATTGATGTTTCTGCTGGCAATGATATTTATTTTCGCGTTCGCGCCCGTGATAATGCCGGCAATGTCGGGGAGTGGAGCGAGGCGGCGCAAACAAGCATTGCTAACAATTTAGCGGATCATATTGTGATTAGCGAAATAGCAACTCGCGGGCCGAATGGAGCTTATGATGAGTTTGTGGAGTTGTATAATCCAACAGAACAAGCATTTAATTTACAAGGATGGAAGTTACAGACTAAATCAGCCAGCGGAGCAAGCTGGTCAAATCGTACAGGTGGTTCAGGATTGCCAGACAGTATTATCTCCGCAAAAGGATATTATTTAGTATCAGCTAAAAATTATAGCTTATCGGCTATTCCTGATTATTACCATTCAGCTAATTGGGGTTTAGCTGATGGCGGCGGACATGCGCGGATTGTGAATAGCCAAGATGAAGAAATTGATAAAGTCGGTTATGGGGACGCGCAAGATCCTGAATGGTTGGCAGTACAAGCGGATTTATCAAATAGTAGCAGTTTGGAAAGAAAAGCCAATCAGAACGGCGGCAGTACTTCTATGATTAACGGCGTTGACCAGTGGCAAGGCAATGGCTATGACACAGATGACAATAGTCAGGATTTTATTATCCGAGATAGCCCGGATCCGCAGAATTCATCCTCGCCAACTGAACCCCGGGACAGCGCGCCGACTATACCTGATAGTATTAATGATTTAGCTGTTCAAAATATTTATACGACCGCTAATTCAGTAAAATTGCGCTGGACATCGCCTGATAGCGCTAATTTAGGTAGCGTAGCTTATTATGATTTGCGTTATCAGGAAAAAGATGGAGATTGTAATTTGTATTTAGCTTGGAACAATGCCTCGCAAGTATCAACTTCAAGTTTGCCAACTCCGTCTAATACCGCGGGGCAAAATCAAATTGCTGAAATTATCGGCTTATCTCCTAATACAGAATACTGTTTTGCTATCAGAACTTATAACGGCGGGTATTGGTCCGGGCTGTCTAATCAGGTATGCGGGACGACATTATCTGAGAGTGTTAATAGTATTACTGTTGACGGCACTACTCATTATAATATGGTGCATACTGGTTATATAACATGGGGGCACACTATTACTGGAGAAGACAGGGCTTTAATTGTTATTGCTTATTGGCATGATAATAATAAGCGAGCTGAAAATGTTACTTTTAATGATATTAATTTAACTAAGGTTGTGGCTGAAGTAAATCATTATACAGGCGTTAATAATTCTATTTGGTATTTAGCTAATCCGCCTTTGGGCGCGTATAATATAACTATTCAATTTACAGCAGGCATGGTGGTTGCCGCTTCAGCTATAAGTTTAAATAATTGCAATGTTGATGATTTAATTAACAACACTTATCATCGCTATGCCCAGTCTGTCTATATTGAGAATACTATCACTGTTGGGGGAAATAATTCTATTATTATTGATGCTATGTCTGTTGATTGTAGCACAGGAAGTCTTACTGCGGATGATGGCCAGACAGAATTTTTTAACAATACAATAGGTGGATGTTGTAGTGAACATGTAGGATCCAGTTATAAATTAGTCAGTAGCGCAGGCGATTACCAAATGGGCTGGACCCAAAGTTGGTATAATACTTGGGCTCATAGCATAGTAGCCATAAACGCAAAGCCGTAGCGATAAAAGAAAAAGGCAAAATTTTATTCAAGATATTTTATTGAATATTTGATAATGAAGGCGAGGTTTGCAAACCTCGCCTTCAATAAAATCTTCAATAAAATATCGCGAGGGGCAGGGTCGCCTTCAATAAAATCTTCAATAAAATATCGCGAGGGGCAGGGTCGCCTTCAATAAAATCTTAATAAATTTTTGATTTATTTTTTATGCTATTAATAAAACCACACCACAATTCCCAAAAAAGATTTTACGGTCCAGATAAAATTTATTTTATCACAACCGTAACACATAGAAGATTTCCATTTTTTAAAGAAGATTTGTTTTGCGATTTGTTTGTTGAGAATTTGCGGATTTGCAAGGAATTAAAAAAATTTAAATTGTACGCGTTTATTATAATTCCGGATCATATTCATTTATTATTAAAACCCGGAAATAATTTTAATATTTCGCAAATAATGCATGCGATAAAAAGGCATTTTTCACGAAATGCCAATTTAGCAATAGTTGGTCAAAATGATTTCATATTTGATAATGAAGGCGAGGATTGCAATCCTCGCCTTCATTTAGACGTGCATAATTTTAATAAAAATTTAATTAAATATAGGCAACAATTCATTATAAAATACGGCAATCCTCAATTGGAAATACCCAAATTCAAATGGCAGAAATCATTTTATGACCATGTAATTCGCAATGAAAAAGATTTTTTAAAACATTTGAATTATATTGCTTTTAATTGCGTTAAACATAAGGTATGCGATAATGAAGAAAAATATAAATGGTCAAATATGAATTCTGATTTTAATGATTTTATTAATGATTGGCAATAATTTATTTTAATGAAGGCGACATTCGCAAATGTCGCCTTCATTGTTTCAATTTTTATAAACCTTTCTTGTCTCTTTAATCATTTTTTCCAGATTAAAATTTTCCCGCGATTTAATTTTTGCCTGTTTGCCCAATTTTTGCCTTAATTCAGGATTATTAATTAATTCCTGTATTTTTTTAGCTAAAATTCCCGTATTTTTTAATTCGGTTAATAACCCTGTTTTATTGTCTATAATTAATTCCGGATTGCCGCCAACTTTTGTGGCCACAATCGGCAAGCCGGCTTGCATTGCTTCAATAATTGTGTAAGACAAGCCTTCTTTAATTGATGAGCAGGCATAAATATCAAAAGCAGGCAAGAGTTCTGCCGCATTATCAATTTTGCCGGTCAAGATGATATGGTTTTGCAATTGATAGCGCTTGATTAGTTGTTCAAGGTTTTTGCGTTCAGGACCCTCGCCAATGATTAGAATTAAGAATTTTTCTTTCAGAATTTTTGCTGCTTGAATTAAATATTCAAAACCTTTGGTTTTATAAAGGTTGCCGATAGAGCCGATAATAACTTCACCACCTAATCCACCCTCCTTATTAATAAGAGGGTGGATTGTGGAGAATAGTTTTTGGCGGGCTTGTTCTTGCGGTAAAAAGTTGATTGGTTTTATGCCGTTATGGATTGTTATTAATTTTTTTGGATTGCAAATTTTTTCTTTAATAGCTGTTTGCTTGTCAAATTCAGAAACGCAGATAATTTTGTCTTTTAAAATAGCTGTAAATTTTTCCGTGTATTTATAAAAAAGTTTTTTCCAAATTGGCAATGGCTCGTTAAAGACCCAGCCGTGAACAGTATAAATGAATTTTGAATTTTGAATTTTGAATTTTGAATTAAAAGTTAATATTTTTAAAAACAATTTTGATATTGAACCAAGAATAGAAATTTTAGAGCTGTTTAGGTGGATTATGTCTGGTTTTAGTTTTTTTATTAATTTAATAATTTCAATCAGAGCTTTAAGGTCTTTAATAGGGGAGATGGCGCGCTTAAGATGAGGAATGATAAAGATTTTCGATTGCCGATTTTCGATTGCCGATTTATTTATTTTCGATAATTTAAATTTTTCTTCTTTTAATTTTTGTACCAATTCACCTGTTGCCCCTTGTTCACCAACTGCTACCGCAATATTAAATTCATTCCGCAGGTTTTCAGCCAAATCAAAAATATAGCGCTGAGCGCCGCCTAGTTCGCTTTGTGTTATTAAATATAAAATTGTTTTTTTATTATTTTGATTTTGCATAATAAATATCACTGCTCAAGATTGACTTATTGCTTATTTTATTTAATAATAACTTATAGATGAATAAAATTCAAGTTAAATAATTAAAAGGCTGTTGTGGCCGTTTTTAATTATGGAAAATAATAAAAATATTGGTTTTATAGGCCAAGGTTGGATAGGCAAGCATTACGCTGATGATTTTAGAAAAAGAGGTTATAACGTTGTCCGTTATGCCTTGGAAGAGCCGTATGTTCAAAATGGCGATCAAATCAAAGAATGTGATATAGTATTTATCGCTGTTCCAACGCCAACTACTCCCGATGGATTTAATAATGAAATTTTAAGGGAGGTAATTAAGTTAGTCGGGAAAAATAAAATCGCAGTTATAAAATCAACATTATTGCCAGGCACTACGGAAAAAATTCAGAAGGAAAATTCCGATGTTTTTGTTTTTCATTCTCCTGAGTTTTTAACTGAAGCCACAGCGGCTTATGATGCGGCTCATCCCAGCAGAAATATAATTGGAATGCCTGTCAATAATAATGAATATCAAAAAAAAGCAAAATTGATTTTATCAGTTTTGCCAAAAGCTCCATTTGAACTTATTACTAATGCTAAAGAAGCAGAATTTATTAAATATGGCGGAAATAATTGGTTTTATTTTAAAGTAATATTTATTAATATGCTTTATGATTTAGCGGTAAAAAATAATTGCAAATGGGAAGCGATTAGAGATGGTTTGGCAGGTGATCCAAGGATTGGCTCAAGCCACTTAAACCCAGTTCATAAGAGCGGAACATCAGGAGGAGAGGCTAAAAGAAAATTGCCATTTTATGAATTGCATTTAGAGCCAATTCATAAATCAGGCCGGGGCGCCGGAGGCCATTGTTTTATTAAAGATTTTGCGGCTTTTAGGGAAATGTATGAAAAAGAAATTGGAGACGAATTTGGGGTTAATCTTTTAAAAGCTATGGAAAATAAAAATATAGATTTATTGTTAAAATCAAA
>JAYEOU010000093.1:0-11651 GCA_034723335.1 Patescibacteria group bacterium | reverse complement strand
AAATGTAAAATCAATCCTATATCTATCCCACCTCCGCGATGGCCTTCGCCGACAAGGCCCTTGTGCTCCACAATGGCGTTGGCTCCTCCATCTGCCACCTTTTGTATTGTTTCCTTCATATCCAGCAAACCGTCGATAGGGCCGACTGAAATGCCGTGGTCCATTGGAACAATTACTGTTTTGCCTGTATTCCTGTTAATTATACGCTCCAACCGAATCTGTTTACCTAAAATTGTCATGACATACCTCCTTTTGTGCAAAAAAATTATTTACTTCCCCATCCACGCGAGGAAGTTGCAAAATTTTTAGACTTGCACTCGCAAATCTTTTCTTCAGCCGCGCCGAATCCAATTCCGACACGAACTTTCTTTACTTCTTGTCCACAAAATGGACAAATTTCTTGCTCTTTTTCAGCAGAAAAAGGGAAACTAGTATTTCCCTTTCTAGTAAAACTGTCTGATTTTTTCATCTTTTTTCTCCTTTCTTCAAAATTAAAAATACCTTTCTCCTTTGTTTTTCTTGTCTCTTTTCCATTCTCTTGCTCTTTCTATCTTCTTTTCGTTTCTTTCTCCTTTCTCTCTCTTTGTTTGTCAATTTATTCCCCTCCTTTTTTTGTCATTCCCGCGAAAGCGGGAATCCAGTGATAAACGAATAAATTCTGGATTCTAAATTTTGCGAGAATGACAAACTGTTTTGCATTTTAAAAGAACAAATAAAAACCGGCCCCTTTGCAGAGGCCAGTTTTGTTTTCCCTGTGAGCTTTAACTTGTAATCAACTCGTTAAAACACCACAAAAAACTGATCTCCGCGCGGAGCCATAAAAGTAAAAGCTAAACCAAAAATTAGTTTTTTGTAATGTCTTAATCATAAGTTATTCGCTTCGCGAACCCGCGCTACAAATGTAGGACATACGAATATTAATTTATTGTACTTGTGGATAAGTATAGCAGAGTTATTAAAAAAGTCAATAGCAAATTTTTATTAGTAAAATTTAAGTTAATTTTAAAAAAAGAAAAGGGGTTTTGCAAAAATTCGCAACACCCCTTTGTAGATTAAAGATTTAATTACATATAGATTCTTCCTTTATAATGCTGTTCGCCAATATGGTCAAATAAGCCTATTTTTGCCCTATCTTTACAGAGATGGCAATAAAATTTGCCATCTCTGATATATGGCTGTCCAACAATTCTGTTGCCACAATTGCGACACTTTAAATCCGTCAATATCATTTCTTGCCCCTTTTTTTCACTCATATTTATCCCTCCTTTTCCAATAAATTTCTTAAATTCTCCACAGTGTTTCTAATCTGCTTCTCAAGCATTT
Source organism: Patescibacteria group bacterium (assembly GCA_034723335.1). Classification (GTDB taxonomy): domain Bacteria; phylum Patescibacteriota; class Patescibacteriia; order Patescibacteriales; family VMTK01; genus DAOWHZ01. Next base: position 10,328 of record JAYEOU010000093.1, on the reverse strand, counting down.
TCCTTTTTTCTTCTGTTCTTGCTCTTTTCACAGCTTTTTGAAGCTGGAAACAAGCACTTTCCAAATTTCTTACCCTTCCAAAATCACATTCTTCCATGCCAATATCCTCCTTATAAAAATTAAAATTTTATTTTAACAATAATAATTATAAAGAACAAAACTAAAAAACCACCCTATTTTAGGCGGTTTGTCTTGTTTTTATTTTTATATTTAATTTATTTTTTTATCTATTTTTATATACAAAACAAGCCGCCTTTTTAGGTAGTAATAATAACGGTAATAGTAATAAATTTTTTCTAACAGCTTGTTCCATATATCAACATACTATCATACTTATAAAAAATGTCAAGCGAAAAATTAAAAAAGAAAAAGGGGCTGAAAAATTCAACCCCTTGGCATAAAAAATAAACCCAGTTGTTTTATTCTTTAAACCATAATAATCTCCACCTCTTGCCCCGAACAAAGCATTTGCGCGCCAATTTTTGCCAGCTCTAAATCTCTTTGATAATTTCCATCCTCTGCTGTCATAACCGCTCCTTTAACTTTTAGCCCTTGCTCTTCCTTAATAATCACAACACCGCCATTTTGAGACGGCAAAATTCTTCTTAATGCATCATAATCTTTAAAAACTTGCCCATCAAAATCTTTATTTGCCATTTTTTGTCCTCCTTGATGTATTGTTTTATTTTTTAAAAAAAGAACTATAACCAAAAAAACCGCCTTCCCTTGAAGACGGCCCCATTATTTTAGTATATTCATAATTATTCAGTGTATTCAGTGGTTGGCATTCAAAGGATGCAAAAATAGATCATTGATAATGATCCGGATAATAATGCTGATAATAATTTGCATTCTTTGAAAATTCATAAAATATGTAAATAATCTATTGAAAGAATAGGGTGGGGAATAATTTTATGAATCATCCCCCTGCCCATTAGTAGCGCAAAAATAATTTTTTTAAAAATATTATGTAATTTATATTTTTAAAAAAACTTGTTGCTGTAGCAATGTTTGCGCTATTTTACGCGGACTTATGGTGGCCGCGATTACCTTCTATCTCCCTATAAGCAATTAAGGCTATTTCTTCGCAACATAGCCAATTGCTTAATTTTATTTTGGAGCATCATTCTACGTTTTGGGGCCATTTGACCCCGCAATTTATTATGAATTTCATCAATTCCTTTAGAACAATTTTTTACCTGGTCCAACAACCCCACTTCAGCTATTGCCATTGTTTCCCTCCTTTTTGTTTTGATGATGATTGTTATTTTTTGCAAAACTCTTTACAATAAACATTTTAAAAAAGCCGCTCCTTTATCGGACGGCTTTTTTTTATTTTAACTTTATTTATTTTCTAAATCTTAGCCGTCCGAACTCGTGGTAAAACCACAACCATAATAATACCCGCTAACAAAATAATAACGGTTTTAAATGTGGTTTTAATTGTTCGGATAGCTTTTTTCATACTACCTTTATTTTAATGGTTTTAAAAAATTTGTCAATAGCTATAATTTTAGCTAACATTACAATAAAAATTTTTCAATAGTTAACTTTAAAAATACTTATCCACAAAAAAATTACAAAATTTTAGCCAACTGCTTAATTAAAGAAACCACAACCGGCGGGGCTAATAAGCTATAAGAGTCCCTGCCTTCATCGTCTTTTATTATCCATGACTTTTCTTTGGTTGTAACATTATTATCAGCGTCTAATTCATAAACATATTCCGGGGTAATTTCATAATTATCTACCAATTTGCCTGCGTCTTTCACCGGAATTGAATTTCGCAGCAGTACTTTTGGCATGCCATGCAAAGAAAATACTTTTTCTATTAATTTATCATCCAGCTCAAGCCGTTTCCTGATTGCTTCAATGCCAAGCTCATCTCCCTCTTTAGCGCTCATCCGCGCGTTATCACAGCCTACATTGTCGCACATTAAATAAAACACTTTTTTGTCTTTATCATAGCCAACCTTTTGAGTAGCAAACAATTTTAAATTTCTTGGCGTATGGCATTTAGGGCAGACTACTCTGTATTTCATGCGCTCGTCAATTACTGACTCAGGAATATCAATGGCTACAAATATGTCTTTATCTTCTCTGTAATTAATTAAATCCCTAAAGTATAATGAATAGGAAACTTGATCTAATTCTCTGGGGAAGCCATCAATAAAAAGTGTTTTTCTTGGCATCTTGTCAATTTCTCTTTTGACTAAAGCCAGGATAAATTCTGTTGGTAGCAATGAACTTGTATCTCTGTTTAAAAACGCGTTAATAGCTTCATCAACTGAAATATAGCCGCGATAATGCCGGCTTAAATAATCCATTAGTTCTTTTTTCTTGGCTTCGTCAGACATAAACCCATGAGCGTCTCTTACTACATCACCGACTGATATATGGCCTATTTTATCCTTGCCAAATATTTCTATCATTAATTTGGAATAAGTTCCCTTGCCTGAATTTTTTTTGCCAAGCCAGTATGCCACAAATGTATTGCCCCTATTAAAATATTCTCTAAGTTTTTCAATTTCAGAGCCTACTTTTGCTTCAAAATATTTTCTTCTCTCCACAATATCAGATAAGTTAAAATCTTTATCCATGTTTTCTATTCTTGTTTTAGACAATATCAAGGGAAAGCTTTTTTCGTAATTTTTCATAAAAAAATAATTCAAATTTACAGATTAATCCAAATGCCCCAAATATCTACAAATCGAATCAAATTTTATCTAAATTATTATCTAATTTGATTTGTAATTATTTGTAGTATTTGGATATAATTTGTAGCATTCGGATTATGTTATTTTAAATATTGTTTAATCTTCTCCTCAATTTGAGTCGGAGTTAAATTAGCCTTAACTAAATAATCAACTGCTCCTAATTTTTTACCTTTAACTTTATCCTCATCAGTGCCTAAATTAGTTAACATGACTACTGGAATATTTTTGGTTGCTTGATTTTTTTTTAATGCCTCCAAAACTGAAAAGCCGTCCAATTGAGGTAAAATTATATCAAGCATAACAATGCCGGGCATTTGCTCTTTGGCTAATTTAAGGCCATCAGCCCCATTATCAGCAATTAAAACCTCAAAACTATCAGCTTCTAACTTTGTTTTGTACATTGAACTGATGATTTGATCATCTTCTACTATTAAAATTTTTTTCTTTTTTGGCATAATGGTCTAATAATAAAATTGCAGGTGGCTGTATTAGAATTATAACAAATAAATAAAAATTAGCAAGAGTAAATAAAAATTTTAATTTCAAATGTCAAAAACCCCCTGTTATCGCCCGCCTGCCGGAAATTGGCAATGTTGAGCAGTCAAGCAAAGCTTAACGGGCAAGCAAATATCAAATCAATGTCAAAGCTCAAAATCCAAAATATTAATCTTTGTTATTTGGATTTTGGATTTGATTTGACATTTGAGTTTTGTTATTTGAAATTTATTGCTATAAAAATAAAATATCAATTATTACCTTTAATTAATTATAATACTAATCTTCTCGCCATTACTTCTTATCTTCACTGTTCCATCTAAATCATTTCTAAAAACCTGCGCGCCAATTCTTTCTAACCTTTTTATTACCCTTCTGCTTGGATGGCCAAAATCATTATCAACTCCAACTTGAATAACTGCAATTTCCGGCTGAACTGCCTCTAAAAATTTTTGGCTATTGGAAGTATTAGAACCATGGTGGCTTGCCTTAAAAACATCAGCGCTTAAATCAACTCTGCTGTCAAGCAACTCCTGCTCCGCTTCCAATTCAATATCGCCGGCAAATAAAAATTTAATTTGCCTATAAACCAATTTAACCGCGATTGAACTGTTGTTTAAATTACTTACTTCTTTGCCTAATAGGCTTGCGCGGGGATAAATAATTTGCAATTCACAATCACCGCCTAATTCAATAATTTGCGGCCGATCAATAATTATTAATGGCATTTTTTTGCCTGCCCCGCCTTGTCGGTAGTCCCTAATCAATTCCAACCAAGCCAAATAATTAGGGCTGCTATGCGCCACTCCTGTGTACAAAATTTTTTCCACCTTATATCTTTTTATCACATCAATTAAGCCTGTTACATGGTCATCGTGCGGATGAGTTAAAATCATTAAATCAATTTTTTTGTCCCACCAGCCCAAATTTTCAGACAGCCGCTTAATCACAGTATTGTCAGGTCCGCCATCAATTAAAATATTTTGCCCGTAAGGCGTTTTTATTAAAATTGCGTCGCCTTGGCCAATATCTAAAAAATCAACTTCCAAATCACTGGCTGCTTGATATGTCAGCCAGAAAGCGGGAATGGCAGCTATGACTGCCGCGATTCCGAAAATTAACAAAATTTTATAGAGTTTGTGCGGCATAATTTATAGACTGTAGAAGAATCCGCATTTATCAGCGTACAAATCTGCGTTAATTCAGCGTTAAAGCCGTTTAAAACCAAAATAAAGCCGATTTTTTAAAAAAAATATTATAAAAACAATTTTTCTACACTCTAAATTTAATTGTATCACAAAAAAACCGCAATTTAATTTTTAGCGCCCTTCTTTGCTTTATAAACCGCCCAGCCCGCGACTCCATAATAAACAATTACCCAGCCCCGCCACAAATAATCAATCTCCGCGTAAGCATAAGGCAGTTTAGTTAGCCAATCCGCCACAACCACAATGTATTTTAACAATAACCAAGCTGGCAAAAAAAACACAAAAACAAAATCAACAAAAATCAAACTTAACAATAATGCAACTAAGCTAACTATCATTAAAATAGGTAATGTCCATAAAACCAATAAATTGCTAATCGGTGAAACAATAGAAACTTGGAAAAAATTTAAAGCAATAATCGGCAAAGTAAAAACTTGAGCCGCGATTGTAACATTAAAAATATCGCGCGCTCCTTTTAATTTAGGGATCTTTAATTTATCAAACCAATCATTAAATAATGGATAACAATAGGCAATGCCCGACACAGCTAAAAAAGACAGTTGAAAACCAATATCATCGCGCAATAATCTTGGATTAATCAATAATAAGACTACCGCGGCCAAAACCAAAGAATTAGTTAATTTATTAAGCCGGCCTAAATTCATTGCCCATAAAACCAGAAATCCCATTAGTCCTGCCCGCATAGCCGAAGCCGGCAAGCCAATCAATATAATATAAAACAGTAAAAACAAACTAGCCAGCCAAAAAGCTTTTTTGCGCGGCAAGCCAATTCCTAACAGCAAACTCATCATTAACACTGCTAAAATACTAATATGCATGCCTGAAATAGCCGCAATATGGCTAATGCCCGCTTGAGAAAATTTCTCCCGCAAATCATCCGGAATTCCTTTTTTATCCCCCAAAATTATAGCTCTTGCTAAACTAGCTTCTGGCTCGCTTAAGCCATAATCAATAATCCCCCGCAGTTTATTTTTATAATTAAAAATTTTCTTATAAAACTTCTTCTTTGCTAAAGCTATGAAGGATAAACCTTCTTCTTCTCCTGCTCCAATCTGAGTAGTATTGGCCTGCTCTCCATAGCCCAACGGGCGTAGAAGAGGATAATAACAAACCGAATAAATATCATATCTTGCTAAATACCGATCATAAGCAAAACCGCTAAATTTTTTCGGCGCCTGCAATTCACAAACTATTTTTAATTCATCACCATAATTATAACTTGGATATAAATTTGTGGTTGCAAGAATCTTGCCTTCTGTATTCCGTAGGGGCGCATTGCAATGCGCCCCTACGGAATGCGCCTCAATCTCTAATTTCTGATTTGTTTGTCTTATATCCGGCTCATTGCTAACCACGCCGACAACTGTTACTGTCTGGCCATTGTAATACCAAATTTTGTCAGGCGTATTAGCCGGCAAACCTATTGCATATCGCCATATTCCTAAAAATAGAAACAATGCAAATAAAAAAAGAAAACAAACAAATTGAAAGCGAACAAATATTTGTTCGCTTTCAATTTGTTCGTTTTCAGTTGCCTTTTTCCAAAACAAAACAACCGCAACCCCGCATCCAACCATTGCCCCAAACCACCATAAATCATTTTGTATCCATTCCACTGGCGAAAACGACGCAACAGCAATACCAATAATAAAAGCAAAGCAGCAAATTAAAAATATTTTTGATCTAGTGGGATTCATTTGCGGCTACTCTTATTATACCGAAGATATGCCTCCATAAACCCTTCTAAATCCCCGTCCAACACGCTGTCAACATCCTGCGTTTCAAATTTAGTCCGATGATCCTTAACCATTTTATACGGCTGCATCACATACGAACGGATCTGCTTGCCCCATTCGGCTTTTTGCGCTTCGCCGCGCATTTTTAATTCTTCTTTTTCTTTTTCTTCCTCTTGCAGTTTATATAATTTTGATTTTAATATTTTTAATGCGGTTTCCTTATTTTGATGCTGAGACCTCTCATTTTGGCAAGCCGCGGTTATGCCGCTCGGTTTATGCACAATTCTTATGGCGCTATCAGTAGTGTTAACACCTTGCCCGCCCGGCCCGGAAGATTTGTACACATCAATGCGTAAATCCTCGTCCTTAATTTCCACTTTTTCAGCTTCAGGCAGTTCTGGAATAACTTCAACTAAGGCAAATGAAGTATGCCGCATAGCTTCAGCGTCAAACGGTGAAATCCGCACTAAACGATGCACGCCAGACTCGCTACGCAAATAACCATAAGCCCATCGCCCGCTAATATTAATTGTTGCGCTTTTTATTCCGGCTTCATTGCCTATCGCGCGATCAATTATCTCTGCTTTCCATCTCATCTTTTCAGTAAAACGCAAAAACATCCGCTCTAACATCTGCGCCCAATCCTGAGCATCCACTCCGCCAGCGCCGGCATGAATTGAAAGAATAGCGTTATTTTGATCATACTTGCGGGAAAACAAAACCAAAAATTCTAACTTCTCAAATTTTTTCTTTAACTCTTGATAATTTTTACGCGCATCATCAGATATTGATTCATCGCCTTCCTTGTCCGCCATTGCCACTAATTCTTCTAACTCTGTAATCTCTTTTTTAAATCTTTCCCACTTGACAACTTCTAATTGCAATTCTTCCAACTTTTTGCTTACTTCCACGGCGTGTTCTCTATCATCCCAAAAGCCCGGCTTTCCAATTTCAAATTTCAAATTTCCAATTTCAGAGATCTGCCCATCAATATTAAACAAGCGCCATGTGCTTAACAGGCGCTCGCGCAATTCTTCTATATTTTTTAATAAATTTTCCATAATAATTTCCCTCAAATTTACCCCGCAATACTGGCGAAACAAGCAAATCCATTGCTCCCGAAATACTTTGGGAACAAATATTAATTTACAACATTTTTACAAAATTTGTAAATTTGTAAATTTGCAAAAATTATTTCATTTCCTTCAATATCACCTTAACCCTTTTTTCCTCCCCCTTATGCAACACTTTCAAATTTATCCCATCGCCCGGCTTAAATTTAACGATTGCTTTAGCCAAAGGATTTTTATCATTAACTTTTTCGCCATTAACATCCAAAATAATGTCATTTTCCTCCAAACCAGCTTTATCGGCCGGACTGCCCGGAATAACTGCCAAATCAGTTCTATCCTCGCCGCGCACAATTAAGGCGCCATAATCAACTTCTAATTTATTCTTTTCGGCAATAATTTCATTAATCATTACATAGCGCACGCCTATCCATGGCCTGACAATACGGCCATGTTCGCGCACATTATTAATGGTGTCCTTGACTTCATTAATTGGAATAGCAAAACCAATATTTTCCGCGCCTTGAGCCATTGCTGTATTTATGCCAATAACCTGTCCTGCTAAATTAAGCAAAGGCCCGCCTGAATTGCCCGGATTAATTGAAGCGTCTGTCTGAATCACGCCAATTAATTGCTCACTGCCAATACCAGCGCCGCCTGCAATAACGGACCGTGACAAGCCAGAAATTACTCCTGTTGAGACAGTATTGCGGAATTCACCCAACGCATTGCCAATCGCAATCACGGACTGGCCAACTTTCAGGATTGAGCTATCGCCTAATTCAACAAATGGATAATCGCCTTTTATTATTTTCAAAACAGCTAAATCAGTAATTGGATCGCGAGCTAAAATTTTCGCTTCATGTTTGCTTTCATCATTCATCAGCACTGTGTATTCTGCTTCTTCATCATACACCACATGCTTATTAGTAACAATATAGCCATCTTGAGAAACTATAAAGCCAGTGCCGCCGCCAATCTCTCTCTTCTCCGTGCCTTTTTGCCTATATTGCGGCGCGCCAAAACCAAAAAAATCACCAAAATCATTCCCAAAAAATTCACGAAAAAAATCAGAACCAAAGGGACTTTGATAATACTGTTCAATCGCTGGCAAAGCCTTGGTAACAATTATACTAACCACTGCTGGTGAAACTTTTTCCACTGCCGCAATCACGGCTGACTCTTCTTCTACTTTAACAACTTTTTTACTATTAAAAATGTTATCCAACTTGTCTGCTTGCTGATCAGTTTTTTTGCTTAGTAGCATCTGATTTATCCAATACATTACATTAAACTCGCCTGTTGTTAAACTACCTGCGCAAAAACCCATTACTCCGCCAAAAACAGAGCTAATAATGATTGAAATAATTAAAATTGTAATAAATGATTTTTTAAAATTATTGTCCATATATCTATATAGGGGATTGCCTATCCATATTTATTTTAATAATTTTTGTATCTCAAACGGCAGCTTATTAACATCAATATTATCCAAATCTGATCCGCCAGCCTCGCCCTTCAACAAATCCAGCATGCTTCCTGCCTCTCCGCCCCCTAAACCTAAAATACTCTGATATTGATTTATTAAATCCTTAATTAGCGGCGGCAGGTAAATAATACCTATAACAATCGGCACCACAATAATTAAAATCTTAAGCGCGCCAAAAATTCTTTGCCACAAAATAAAACTTTTAATGCTCTTGGTCATCTTATAAATTTCCCCTGTCAGTTTTAAATTTTCTTCTATTAATTTTTTTACTTGTCCCGCCTCTTTGGCGGTAATATTTTCATCCATAACTCCTGTAAACTAATTTATAAAATTATTTAAAATTTCTGTAAATTACGAAACACGCCCTTTTGTCATTCCTGCCCCTGCTTCCGCAGGGATAAGCTATCAGGAATCCAGTGTTAGTTAAGCAGAATCTGGATTCCTGCGAGCTTACGCTCAACTTGATTGGGCGCAGGAACGACAAAATAATATTTTTAATCGTTTCGTAATTCACAGAAATCTAGGAAATTTCAGCCGAATGTTTTAGCGCCGCTATTTTACTTCTTGCCACTTTGGCAAAGAAACATTAATATTTACCTGCTTGGTTGCGGCGCAATCATAGCCATTATTATCAGTTACTTTTAAAGTAACATTCTGCCCGCCTGCTGAATCAAATTTAACAATTAAGCTTGAGGAAGCGGTTGTGCCTTCTATAATAGTAGCGTCAGCCGGAAATGTCCAATCCCAATCACATTTGTTTTCATCGCACAATACCGGCGTACTAGGCGCGGCGCTAAGATAAACTTTACTGCTGTCAGTAAATTGAACCTCTTCGCCTTTGCTCGGATTTTGCGCAAACCAGCTAAAATCTACATCAGGAAATTCATGCAGATATGCGGTAAATGTAAAATTAGGATCATCAGGATTTTTAGCTAAATTACCATCTTCATTGTCAGTCAATTCATGAACATTTACTTCAGGCTCATTAATACTAGTGTCATACTGTATCCAATCAGATTCCACATCATAATTATTCCAAACCTTTACCCACCAATAATAAGGCGCGTCATAAGCAAGAGGAGTTGTAGTCGCGTGTTGGCTGTTTAGACTAATTACTTTACCGGAATTAGCCATTGGGCTATCTAAACTATCAACAGTATTAATAATCACTTGGTAAGCGCTTTGCTCCGCACTGGGATCTCTGAATTCCCAGCGCAAAAACGCCTGCCGCGCGTCTAATGAACAAGCTTGCTTATAATTCCAATTAGGAGCGGTCAAATTAATTGCTTTTAGCGGCTCATTAACATTACCGACAACTTTATAATTAGATATAGAGCAAGTATCCACACAACTTCCATCAGCGCAATTACTGCCAGTGCAAATTTCTCCATCATCAGCTCCGCCCTGACAAGTTTGATAATCAGCGCAATTAAAACTAACCCAGCCAATACCTGTGCCGTTATCATTGCCATTCCATGCCCAGCCGCTAAAATCGCTAGTGGCTATATTAATTTTAACACCCTTGCCATTCCAGTCCGCAACACTATCATCACTCATTTTTAACCAGCCGTCATCGCCTAGGGATAAAATTT
>JAYEOU010000092.1:0-11751 GCA_034723335.1 Patescibacteria group bacterium | reverse complement strand
AAAATCCAATAACATTTTTACCAAATTTAGCCGTTCTTTCTTCTAAATCATAAATCTTTTTGTCATTTGATATTTGGATTTGATTTGGCATAATTTGGAATAATTTGTCATTTGAAATTAAAACCTTTATAAAGCTATCTGTAAAATAATTTCATAAATTACAAAAACAGGAAAAATTATCCACAGGCAAAAAATAATAAAAACAATAATCAGCCAAAACAACATAATTACACTTCGTACTAATATCTGAAACAATCTAACGAAAAAACTAATTAATAAACCTGTCCAATCATATTGTCCGTACATTGGACGATGAATATTTTTTATCCAAATCAAAAGAGCTAATGATTTTTGCTTATTAACTAAAAATCTCCTTAACCAAAATAAAACTCTTAACAGTCCCTTTGAATACCACCATAAGGGAAAATATAAAATATCCCTAATAAGCTCAACTAAAATTTTTGCGCCATAAACGGCAAAATTATTGTTTAGCATAATTTTTAGAAAACAGATACTTTCCACTATCTATTTTAATTATAACATATTTTAAAAACTTGACAAATATTTTTTATGCTATATAATAATATTAATATTAACAACGCCCGCGAGGGTTGTTTTTTAATACATAATTCAAATAGAATAACTGCTTACTATTATTGCAAAAATTCACGCAAATTGTATAAATTAATTTTGAATTTTAATTTCTAATACTTGAATGGTGAGCGGTTGCCAAATTTACAAATTATATTTATGAATAAACTAATAAAATACATAAAGGCCTCGGCAGAAGAAATGAAAAAAGTAACATGGCCGACCAAAAAAGAAACTTATAACTATACGTTATTGATTATTGGCATTAGCTTGGCTGTGGCTGTTTTTTTAGGAGCATTGGATTATATTTTTTCCTTTGTATTAAAATTAATAATAAAATCATAAATTAAAAATTAGGGACAATAAATCAGGGAATCAAAATTTTCAATTTATAATTTATAATTCATTAGATTTATGGCTGAACAAACTCCACAACAAAATCGCTGCTGGTATGTCCTGCATACTTATTCCGGTTACGAAGAAAATGTTAAACAAAATTTAACGCAAAGAATTGAATCAATGGATATGGAAGATAAAATTTTTAATATCTTGATTCCAACAGAAAAAAAAATTAAAATTAAAAATGGCAAACGTAAAATTGTGGAAGAAAAAATTTTTCCAGGTTATGTTATGGTGGAAATGACTGTAACTGACGATTCTTGGTATGTTGTCAGAAACACTCCTAATGTAACCGGCTTTATTGGCACTGGAACTATTCCCACGCCGGTCAGCGAGCAAGAAATTAAGGAGCTGCAAAAACGGATGGGTGTTGAAGAGCCAAAATTTAAAATTGATGTCTCTATTAATTCTCCTGTCCGCATTACTGACGGACCCTTTAAAAATCTTGAGGGCAAGGTTATTGATATTGACGAAGCTAAAGGTAAAATCAAAGTTTTGGTTTCTATGTTTGGGCGGGAGACGCCTGTCGAGCTGGACTTTTTGCAGATTAAGAAAATATAGCTCCTACAAATCTACAAATCCGCTACAAATTTACAAATACGATATTTGTCATTCCGATTGGATCCGCCAGCTGGCGGAGGAAGGAGGAATCCCTTAAGTATGAAAAATGCTTATAGCCGAATTTAAGAGATTTCTCTCTCCGCTCCACTCCGTTCGAAATGACAAAAGAGATTTGTTGATTTGTGGGAGCATTAAGAAAAAATATGAAAAAAATACTTACCAAAATAAAATTACAAATCCCGGCCGGTCAAGCCAATCCTGCTCCGCCCGTTGGCCCTGCTTTGGGCCAGCATGGATTGAATATTCAAGAATTTTGCACTAAATTTAATGATGCCAGTGAAGATAAGATGGGAGATATTATTCCAGTTGAAATTACGGTTTACGAAGATCGCAGTTATGATTTTATTATGAAAACCCCCCCGGCCGCGGAACTAATCAAAAAATACGCAAAAATAAAAAAAGGATCAAGCAAGCCATTAGCGGAAAAAATCGGTTCAATTACTAAAACACAACTTAAAGAAATCGCAGAAATCAAATTGCCTGATTTAAATACTGATAATGTTGAGCAGGCAATGAAGATTGTTGCCGGCACGGCGCGGCAAATGGGAATTGAGGTTAAGAAATAAATAAATGGCCACATTTATGGCTATTAGTAAATACTATGAAACACGACAAAAATCAAAGCTATCTGCCCGAAGATGCTATAAAGCTATCCCAAAGACTCTCAAAAACCAAATTTGACGCTTCAGTTGAAGCGCATTTTCGGCTTGGCATTGACGCTAAAAAAGGCGACCAGCAAGTAAGGGCAGCTGTTGCTTTGCCGCATGGCACTGGCAAAACTGTTAAAGTAGCGGCTTTTGTTACTCCTGAAAAAGAAAAAGAAGTAAAGCAAGCTGGCGCCGACTATGTCGGCAGTGAAGATTTAATTGCCAAAATTAAAAAAAGTGAAAAGACTGATTTTCAGGTTGCTGTTGCTGAGCCGGCAATGATGAAAAATTTATCGCAAATCGCCAAAATCCTTGGCACTCGCGGCTTAATGCCTTCGCCTAAAAATGATACTGTTGTTCCTGACCCGGCCAAAGCAGTAGCGGAACTTAAAAAAGGTAAAATAAGCTTTAAAAATGACGACAGCGGCAATATTCATGTTGCAATTGGCAAAATTTCTTTTGATGCTAAAAAATTATTAGAAAATTATAATACATTGCTTGAAGCAGTAAAAAAAGCCAAACCGGCCAGCTCAAAAGGAACTTATATTAAAAATATTAGCATTAGTTCTAGTATGGGACCGGGCGTGAAGGTGATGATTTCATGATGCATAACAACTTTATCAGTCTAATCAGCGCAATCAGTGTAATTCAGTGGTCAAATTTGTTCTATTTTTTTAATTTGCTACAATAATAAATACAAAAATAATTTATCCACAACCAAGGAGGCGTTAATTGTGTCTTATTTTTTATCTTTAAAAATAAGCTGATTTTAAAAATTTATGTCAAAACAACAAAAATATAATCGCCCTTCCTGGGATGAATATTTTATGAAAATAGTGGAAATGGTCGGAACGCGAGGCACTTGCGATCGTTTTAGGGGCGGATGCGTTATAGTGAAAAACAAACGAATTATTTCCACAGGATACGCAGGATCACCTGTTGGACTTCCTCATTGTGATGATGTCGGCCATGAAATGCATACTGTAACTCATCCTGACGGGCATCAAAGCCAGCATTGCATCAGGACAACGCATGCTGAACAAAACGCTATTTGCCAGGCCGCCAGAGTCGGCGTATCATTGGAAGGCGCTACGCTTTATATCAAAATGACGCCCTGTTATACTTGCGCTAAAATGATTATTAATGTTGGCATAAAAAGAATAATATGCGATCAGGATTATCATGCCGGCGCGAGAAGCAAAGAAATTTTTGCTGAAGCCGGAATACAGTTTAAACTGCTTAATAATAAAATGACCACATACGCAAATATGTCTCCTGACGAAATTCAAACACAGCCGGCTCCGGATAAAATTAAACAATCAACGGATCCTGATATTTTAAATGAAAAAATACCATTTTAATTAAAAAGCAGAAAACAAGTTTTGTCGTCTGTTGTCTGTCGTTCATTTATGAAAATTATTCTTGGCCTTGTTGGCGAAATCGCCTCCGGCAAAGGCACTACTGTAGAATACTTAGAAAAAAAATATAATGCGGCTTCTTTTCGTTTTTCTGATCCTTTGCGCGGCGCGCTAAAACAATTATATTTAGATGTGAACCGCAAAAATATGCAAGTGCTTTCTTTAATTTTACGGCAAACTTTCGGCCAAAATTTATTTGCTAAAATAATCAGCCAAGACGCTAAAAATAATAAAAAAAAAGTTATAGTTGTTGACGGCATAAGGCGGCCCGCTGACATAGAATATTTAAAACAACTGCCTGAATTTAAGCTTGTTTATATTACCATTGATATTAAAATACGCTACCAAAGATTAATTAAACGAACAGAAAATAGTGATGATAAAAATAAAACCTTTGATCAATTTGTAAAAGACCATACAGCAGAAACAGAATTAGAAATACCAAAAATCGGACAAACAGCTGATTATAAAATAAATAATTCCGGATCCAAAAAAAAGTTATTTGAACAGATTGATAAAATTGTTTGTGAATTAGAATGCCAATAATTAATTATAAAAAAAACTGGTCAAGAGTATCTCATTCTTGACATTACCGTCTGTGGCAAACGGTTATGCTATGGGTAATCCCGCTCTTCGCGAAGGGCGGGACGCAGCCAGCCTAATTTATTATTCATAATTCTCATAAAAATCAAGTAGGAGTGTGGTTTATTAACGCACTCTTTTATTGTCTGAAATATGCAAGGCACAAAAGGAAAATTTATTGTTATTGACGGCACTGACGGTTCTGGCAAGGCCACGCAGACTAATTTGTTAGTGGATAAACTAAAAATAGAAGGATACCAAGTGGAAATGGCTGACTTTCCTCAATATGGCGCTAAATCAGCCGGCTTAGTTGAAGAATATTTAAATGGTAAATACGGTTCAGCAAAAGAAGTAGGGCCATATCGGGCTTCAATTTTTTATGCTTGCGATCGCTATGACGCCAATTTTAAAATAAAACAATGGCTATCTCAAGGAAAAATTGTTATTGCTAATCGCTATGTTGCATCTAATATGGCTCATCAGGGAGGAAAAATCAATGATCCGCGGGAACGCAAACATTATTTTGATTGGATACAAAAATTAGAATATGAAATATTTGCCATACCAAAACCGAATATTAATATTATTCTGCATGTTGACGCGCGAATAGCGCAACAATTAGTGGACAGCAAAGGGTATCGCGATTATATTAATGGCTCAAAAAGAGATCTACATGAAACGGATTTACAGCATTTATGCGATGCTGAAAAAATTTATTTAGAAATCGCCGATAATTATCCAAATTTCAAACTAATCGAATGCGCGCAAAATAATCAAATTATGAACCGTGGCTATATTCATAAAATGCTTTGGCAAGAAGTAATAAAAATTATCAAACCAGAGATAAAATTCGCTCCTGATTTTAAATATCTACACGAACAAAACACCAATTTCAAGATTCAAAATTCAAGATTCAAAATTCAAAATTCAAATCACCAAAATCTTAAATCTAAAATCTTAAATCTTAAATTAGAACGTCTCTCCCCCACTGCCAAACTGCCGGCCAGAGCGCGCCAAAACGATGCTGGACTTGATTTATATTCAAATGATTATTATTCTCTAGCGCCTGGAAAAAGAATTATTATCCAAACCGGAATTAAAATAGCGCTTCCAGACGGCTATGCCGGACTAATTTGGGACAAGGGCGGAATTGCCAAAGATGGAATTCACACTATCGCCGGCGTAATAGACTCTGGCTTTAGAGGGGAGGTTACTGTTAATTTAGTTAATTTAAGCCATGATATTTATAATATCGCGCCCGGCCAAAAAATAGCTCAGCTATTAATTCAAAAAGTTGAATTTCCGGAAATAGTTGAAAGCGAAATTGATGATTCAACTGACAGAGGCAGGGGACGATTTGGAAGTACGGGGATGTTTTAAATTTAGCCACTGGTCGTGGGTGTCCCCACCCACAGCATTTTTATGGTTAAAAACAGCGTTGTGAATGTCGCTGGTGGGACACCGGCGACCAGCTAAAATATTATATGAACAACAATCCACGCATCTATGCATTAAAAAATCTCTCCCCAGAAGTCATTGCCGTAGCTTTTGCTAAATGTTCGCGCTCGCCAGAGTCATTTGATAAAATTGCAACCGAACTAACAGAAAAACAATCCGCTGATTTTAATGAAAAGTGGGTAGTTAATTTCGGGCATGGCTCAATTGCCGAACATGCTTTTTTAAATATTGCCATTGAAAATATTTCTTTAATGGCTGTTGAATGCATCCAATCCAATCGGCTTGGCTCATACACGGAAAAATCATCCCGCTATCAAATTTATGATCGTGGGCGTATTTATGTTCCTAAAATTTTTGATTCAGAGCCGAAAATTAAACAGGCGTATTTAAACGCTGTAAATCAGCTCTTTGATGTTTATGAAAAATCAATTGAACCGATTAAGCAGGCGATTTACAAAATTTATCCTAATGTAAATAATGATCCTGAGCATATTTGGCAAGCCAAAATTAAATCAAAATGGATTGATATTTGCCGCTTTCTTTTGCCAAATTGCGTGCTGGCAAATTTGGGCGCCAGTATGAACGCGCGTTCCTGGGAGTATGCTATTGTTAAAATGCTGTCGCATCCTTTAGCAGAAGTCGGGAAAATCGGCCAAGAAGTGAAAAAGGTTGCGTTGGAAATTACGCCGACTTTGGTAAAATACGCTAATCCTAATGAATATTATATTTTAAATGAACAATTTTTGCATAATAAAGCTAAAGATTTGGCGCAAAAATTAGAAACTCCTGAATTTAATAATGATAATAAACTGCAAGTTGAATTAATTGATTATGATAAACAAGGCGAAGATAAAATTTTGGCCGCTCTGCTTTATAAATACAGGCCAACTTCATTTAATCAAGCTTTAAATAAAATCAAAACAATGAGCAAGGCGGAGAAAGGGCAAATCTTTAAAACAATTTTAGAAAAAGCTAAAAATATTTATGACAAGCCGCCGCGCGAATTAGAATATCCTTATTATACTTTTGATGTTTTACTTGACCAAGGCGCTTATTACGATTTAAAGCGCAACCGCATTATGACACAAACCCCGCAAATTTTAAACGGCGAATATGGCTATTATACGCCGCAAATTTTTACTCAGGTTGGCTTGGCTGATGATTATCGCAACGCAATGGAGCAAGCCCATCAAACCTGCCGCCTGATTGCTGAAAAATATCCTTATGAAGCCCAATATATTACAACCAAAGCCACGGCCAGGCGATTTATAATGAAAATGAACCTGCGCGAAGCTTTTTATTTTATTGGCTTGCGAAGCAAAAAAACCGGGCATTTTATGTATCGCAAGGTCGCCCAAATGGTCTATGATCATATTGCCCGTGTGCATCCTATGCTTGCAAAATATATAATGGTTGATAAGGAATAATTTAAAAAATAGAAAACAAAAAACATTACTAAATTTTGCGAAATGTAAAATAATGTTTGATCTTTACCAAAAACAGTTGGTCCAGCCAAAAAAATAGCCACTTTCTATTGCTTTTTAGAAAGTAGTTTTTTCTTTAACAGCCATAACTTTATGCGCAGGTGAGTTGCCTTTTTTATTGTTTTAAGATAAAATGATATTAGACTACAAACAACAGACGGCAGGATATTATTCTATTTTTGTTGTCTGTTATCTCAATAATATGAACTACGACATCATCATCGGCTTAGAAATACACGCCGAACTAAAAACTAAATCCAAGATGTTCTGCTCGTGTAACAATGATGCGGAAGGCAAAAAGCCAAACACTACTGTCTGTCCGATTTGTTTAGGGCACCCCGGCACTTTGCCGGTTGCCAATAAGCAGGCTATTGAATGGACGATTTTAACTGGCTTGGCATTGGATTGTAAAGTTAACCAATTAAGCAAGTTTGACCGTAAAAATTATTTTTATCCTGATCTGCCAAAAGGTTATCAAATTTCGCAATATGATCTGCCGTTGGTTTATAATGGTTATCTTAAAATTAATGGCCAAAAAGTCAAAATTACGCGCATACATTTAGAAGAAGATACAGGCAAACTAACACACCCCGCCTACGCTAAAGCTTCGGCAGGCAAGCCCGCTAACAAAAATTATTCCTTGGTTGATTTTAACCGCGCAGGCACTCCGTTAATGGAGCTGGTCACAGAGCCGATTATTAAGGATGCTCAAACAGCTAAAAAATTCTGCCAGACATATCAGCAAATTCTGCGCTATCTTAATATTTCAAACGCTGACATGGAAAAAGGCCAAATGAGATGCGAAGCAAATGTAAGCGTTCAGGAAAAAGGAAAATGGGAATACAAAGGAAATTGCGAAATAACGCCATTAAGCGATTATAAACTTAACCCAAAAGTTGAATTAAAAAATATAAATTCATTCAAAGCAGTTGAAAAAGCAATTGAATACGAAACAAAAAGGCAGATTAATACCTTAAAAGACAATGAAAAATTAATTCAAGAAACTCGTGGCTGGAATGAAAATAAAAACAAAACTGTTAGCCAAAGAGTTAAAGAAACCTCGGCTGATTACCGTTATTTTCCCGAGCCTGATCTGCCGCCGTTAAATATTGACGCTAAATGGATTAAAAAGATAAAATCCCAGCTGATTGAATTACCTCCTGATAAAAAGAAACGGTTTATAAAACAATACAATTTAAGCGAATATGATGCGGAAATTTTAGTTAGCGATAAGGATTTAGCAAATTATACTGAACAAGTTATTTCAGAACTGCGCGCATGGATTGATTCAACAGGCGATAATTGGGAGCGGCAAAAGAAAAAATTAACCAAAGCGGCTGCTAACTGGCTGATTAGCGAGTTGTTTAAACATTTAAAGTATGATAAGATTAATATTAAGGATATTAAAATAACTCCGGAAAATTTTGCTGAACTGATTACTTTGGTTTATCAAGAAAAAATTAACTCATCGGCCGGGCAGATTATTTTAGAAAAAATGCACAAAAATGGCGGCGATCCAACGCAAATTATGGCTAATCTTGGCTTAGAACAAATAGATAACAAAACAAAATTGAAAAAAATTATTAAAAATATCCTTAACAAAAACCCAGATCAAGTGCAACAATATAAACAAGGCAAAAAGAATGTCCTGCAATATTTTGTGGGGCAGGTGATGTCAGCCACGAAAGGCAAGGCGAACCCGAAAATTGTTATTGAAATATTAAAAAAAATATTAAATACTTAATTAACTATTAAAAATATGCAAGAAATTTTATCAAATGAAAACAAACCAAATCCTCAAGAAGTGATCAACAATATTAAAGAATATAGAATACAGGAAATAAAACAATTAGTTGAGTCATATCCAGACGCAGAAAATGAAAAAAGGAAATCTATCCATCGTTCAATTAAAAATGCGATTATTGGACTTGAAAATATAGAGCACTATGAACTTACAGATGAGCAAAAAGAGGATACAATCAAGTTGATAGAAGAACTAAAAAAATGCAAAATAATATTTTAGAATAATAGGCAATAAAGGTCGTAAAAACTAAAAAATTATAATTATTTATAAATTAATTTACTAACACTAAATTTATGGGTTTAACAGACTTTTTTAAAAAATTATTTGGCGGCAAAACAAAAGAAGAACAGCCAGAGCAAGAGCAAGCTGCTCAAGCTGAAGAGGAAACATCATCTGAAGAAGCTGCGCATGCGCAAGAAGAAACAACTTCTGAAGAACGGCCGCAACAATAATTTTGGTTAACACTGAATTATAAAAACACCAAACATTTTAATAAATATTTGGTGTTTTTTTGTTTAAAGTCAGCAAAATTTGACAAAATAAAATTAATGCGTTAAGCTGTTAATAACAATTAAAATATAATAAAAAAATTTTGTGTTAAAAGTTTATCAAACAATAAAAATTAAATATTATAAAATAAACAAAACCAAGGCAACTATGCCTTGGCAGAAGATTATTTTCTAAAAATTCCGTCTCAACAGAGGCGGTATTTTTTTGGCTAAAAACGTTCTTTACAAAAAGGAGAAAAAAAATGGAAAAACTTAATGGGGTTATTAAAGCTCAACAATTTGACAAGGAAACTGTTGAAAAAATTTTTACTATTGCTGCAGAAATGGAAAATAATATACCTACTGATTTGCTTAATGGTAAAATTATGGCTTCACTTTTTTACGAGCCAAGCACAAGAACGAGATTTAGTTTTGAAGTAGCAATGTTAAAATTGGGTGGTAAAGTTGTAAGTACTGAAAACGCGCGAGAGTTTTCCTCAGCCACTAAGGGTGAAAGTTTAGAAGATACAATTAGAACAATTAATCAATATGGTGTTGATGTTATTGTTTTAAGATATCACAAAGAAGGCGGGGCAAAGCGAGCGCAAATATTCTCTAAAGTTCCAGTTATCAATGCCGGCGATGGCACTGGCCAACATCCAACTCAAGCGCTGTTGGACTTATATACCATAAAAAAACACTCTGGCAAAATCCAAGGATTAAAGATAGCTTTAGTTGGAGACTTAATAAATGGCCGGACTGTTAGATCGTTGTGCTACTTCTTGGCAAAGCATTATCCCAGGAACCATATCTACTTGGTATCACCTAAACAAACACGCATGAGAGATGATATAAAACAATATCTCAATAAATACAAAGTGGACTGGCAAGAAACAGAGGAGTTAAAGCCCATTCTTTCAAGTATTGATGTTATTTATCAAACAAGGGTGCAAAAAGAGCGATTTAAAGAAAATCGCCAACTCTATAAAGAAGTATTAAGAGTAAGTGAAAAGTTGATTATTAACGAAAACACCCTGGAATTAATGAAACAAAATGCTATTATTATGCATCCTTTGCCTCGTAACACTGAAATAAGTTATGCTGTTGATAATAACCCAAGAGCTATTTATTTCTGGCAAGTAAAGAATGGTTTATTTATTAGAATGGCCTTATTAAAAATGATTTTAATAGGCTATTGAAACTTTAAACATTGTGGAAATAAGGAAAAAATGGCAAAAATGGTAAAGCTAAAAAGCGGTGAAGAGGTTAGTGTTAGAGCGAGATGCTCTAACCCAAAATGTAGTTTATTGCTGATTAGTGAGAATGATGATTCAGTCACCAGCGCAAATGAAAAAAACTATTTACTCTGAAGAAGTGACTAATCAAGCTGATCTTTCAAACATACCACATCATTGCCGATAAAACGCAAACAAGGGTTGGGAATTTTATCTCAACCCTATTTTCTTTTTAAAAATTTTCTAACCACCCCCTCCGCCTCTCTCCTATCCTTAACCCAACAAATCTTAATCCCCTGCCGCTCCCATCTCCTAAACCAACTCATCTGCCTTTTGGCAAACTGCCTGATAGCTATATTTAATTTTTCAACCATTTCATTATAAACCAGCTTTTTTCGCAAATATAAAGCAACGTATTTATATTCCAAACCAAAATTTTTTAACCGCTTCCAGCTCACTTTTTGTTTTTTGTGCAAATTTTCAACTTCCTTTATCATATCTTCTTTCTCTAATCTTTCAACCAATCTTTTATAAATCCTCTCCCGCAAAATTTCCTTCGGCCAAATCAAACCAATTAACAAAAAATCATATTTCGCGCCAGACACCGAATGTTCCGCAAGACACTCGGAGTTTTTGGGTTTGCATATCTCAATATAACGAATCAGGCGACGCTTATTTTTTTTCTCGCTTTTATTTAATCTGCCAGCGAATTTTTTATTTAATCCCTGAAGCTTTTTAAATAATTCATCCGCATCTAATTTTTCCAACTTCTCTCTTAACTTTTTATCCGGCTTAACTTTACTTAATTCATAACCATCAACAATCGCCTGCAAATACAAACCGGTTCCGCCAACAATAATCGGCAACTTCCCGCGCGCTAAAATATTATCAATCGCCTTATATGCCAGCTTCTGATATTTTAACAAGCTAAACTGCGTCTTAGGGCTTACAATATCAATGAGATAATATGGTATACAATAAGACGTCCGACACCCTATAGGGTGTCGGACGTCTTATTGTATAC
>JAYEOU010000091.1:0-11907 GCA_034723335.1 Patescibacteria group bacterium | reverse complement strand
AAAATTAGGCATATTTGGCAAGGAGATATACATAACAATGCGAAAAAGCATATTTAGGGGCCGGTAACACAAGGCCATTGTAATGTGTCGCCAGCCCTATTTATAGTTAATTTAAAAAAATAGCGAGGTAAAAAAATTACCTCGCTAGGTTATAATAATTTCAAATTTTGATTTACAGTTTGAGAAGAGTTAAACGATTTCGCACAACATCTTGGTGAATCAAGTCCGGAAGAGCAATGCCGCCCAAAATTGTATGTCTGGCTGCGCAATCTTCCAGGGTTTTTATGCTACACTGATCAAAAAGATCAATACTCTGTTTGCCGTAATGTGCCGCCTTTTCAATATCTTTTTTGTCCAGATAAATTCTAGCCAAGACATAAGCGACTTCTGCGGCTTTGCGCTGGTCAGATTGTTTGATTTCCTCAAACAATTTCTTCAAATCATCCAGAGATATTTCTGATTCAGATGCGTCTTTGCTTATGATATAATCTTTGAATTTCATCAAAGCAATTTTGCGCATGGAAATTTCATTTTTCTCATCCACAGTCATTTCGGCATAGGTTTTGTCCTGGCCTTCGGGAATGAAGATCGGATCATAGCCAAACCCTTCGTCTCCTCTGAGTTCTGCCGGGATTGTGCCATTTACAGTGCCAACAAAAGTTTGAACACCATTGGCATCTGCATAAGCAATACAGGTGGACACTGAAGCTTTCCTGTTTTCTTTATTGGCTATAAGATCCAAGACACCTTGCGGACCTAATAAATCCAAAAACCAAACAACTAAAGCTCCAGGCAAGCCGTTCAATGCCTCAATATTCATTCCCGTATCATCCACAAGAACCGGCTGTCGCACAATTTTATAAGCAGCCATTACTTTTTTCTTTGCTACTTCCTCAACTGAAAGCGATTGAATTTCTAAAAGCTCCAACTTTTTGGCTTCTACAGTTAATCCTGTAATAGCTGAAATTTCATTAGCCTTACCCTGACTATTAGTGATAACTAAAATTTTTTGCATTTTGTCTCCTCCTTTTTTCATAAATTTAATCATAACACATTTCGCTTGTTTTTCCAATAGGATTTTGCTTCTTTATTTGATAAAGCATGTGCTTTTTGAATTGGAAAAGGAAAGCGTGTGGATCCGCAGTAATAAGCGCAACTTGGATTAGTGTATCTGTTTTTATTTTTCTGAATACAAACATGCCAAAATTAAATAGATATTTTTCCTTCAACCCTATTCTGTAATTTCTGCCATATATCTTTGCCACAAAATGCGTATCAATAATGACATTTTCACCGCGCTGAAAAAATTCTAAAACAAAATTTGATAAATCATCCATCACTTTCGGTTCATAAATAGACCAGTCACCTTTTCTTACATCGTCTCTCTTGTTAAGAGCCATGTATTTTTTAAAAAGGGTGCCTGTGTTTATTCGCTTCGCCTTTAAATCTGCTTGTTTCAAAAGGCTTGTTTTGCCAACGCCGGAAGCCCCTCCGACAATTGTTAAAATCATTTTAACCTCCTAACTCAGGGAACAAAATGCTAATTTCATAATCCACAGCTCTCTGTCCATCGCGCATTTCTTCAGGATTAGACACATGAATCAAATTAAAAACCGGTCGCTGTTCGTCGCTCGCCACAATCGGCGAATCTGATGAAAAATCAAAACGAATCGTTCCTGGAGCAGCTAAATTGGGCAAAGTATCCCCGCAGGCAATTCTTGCTTTGTTTAAAACTTCGTTTCCTTTAAAAATTACAGCGACTGAATTACTAGAACTCATGTGTTTTACCAGCCAACTTTTAACTATTCGACCGATTGAAATAGGATCAGAAGTTCCAAACTTCCCATTAACGTCCAAATTGTTAGTTTTATAATTTTCTAAAATTTTATTGCCAACATTTTCCAGCCACCGCTCGTTAGATGGGTAAAAACTCTCCCACAGCTCCTGCGAACCTTTAATTATTTTGAGTTCCATAAATTTAAGGTCCATATCCTCAAATCTTTGCAGAATTTTCCCAACCAACCCTCTTGTTACCGCATGAGGCTTCACAATAATCAGTGTTTTTTCTAACATTTCTAGTTTCTCCTCTCTTTTGTAATAAATTGTTTTTGTGAAAGAACTGCCAATTTTACCCTTGTTAAATTCAAATTAGCTCATTTATGGTTATATGTCAATACCCCATGACACGGCCCCTTGTCAAGACCCTTGACACCCCTAAAAATATAAGATATATTAAAATAATTTATAGTTAATCAGTTACTTAGTTAATCAATTAAACAGTCTAATTTATTTAATCGCATAAACCGCGCAAACCAAGCAACTAATTAACTGATTAACCGAGTAACCAAACAATAATGCTAACCCAAGAACAGCAAATTTTTGAACAAATTAAAAAAGCCAATAATATTTTAATTACTTTTCGCAAAACATGGAACGGCGATTCAGTGGCCAGCGCTTTGGCTATGTTTTTGTTTTTAAAAAAATTAGACAAGAAAGTTGATGTAGCGGCGGAAAAATTTGACAATGGAAAACCAATGTCTTTTTTGCCGTCTTACAATGAAATAAAAAATCATACTGAAAACCTGCGCAAATTTATTATCTCCCTGGATATAACCAATACTAAAGTCAATCAGATAAAATATAAAATGGAAGATAATGCCTTAAACTTTATTATTTCTCCTAAAGACGGCGTTTTTGCCCACGACGACATCGCTTCACGATCCAGTGGTTTTAAATATGATTTAATTATTATTCTTGATACAGCTGACTTGGAGTCTTTGGGCAAAATTTATGATAATGACACTGAATTTTTTTATAGCGCGCCTATTATTAATGTTGACCATCATCCCGACAATGAAGAATTCGGCCAAATCAACTTTATCCAGCTTACGGCTGTGGCAACCGCGGAAATTCTCTTTTCATTATTTGACAGCTATTCAAGGGATTTTATTGATGAAAACATTGCTACCTGTTTGCTGGCCGGCATGATTTCTAAAACAAGAAGTTTTAAAACTCCAAACATCACCCCAAGCGCCTTGTTAAGTGCTTCACAATTAATTTCCATGGGCGCCCGCCGGGAGGAAATTGTCAATCACCTTTATCGTTCACGATCCCTCAATGTTTTAAAGCTTTGGGGACGGGTGCTGGCCCGGCTTTCCGGCTCTATGAATAATAAATTAGTTTGGTCAACTTTAACCAAGCAGGACTTTGAAAAAACCAATTCCGATGAAAAAGATTTAAGTGATGTGATTAACGAATTAATTATAAGCATCCCGCAAGCCAAAATTATTGTAATAATCTATGAACAAATAATTAGCGGCCAGCTAATTACTAACCTGTTGGCGCATTCCGAAAAAAATATTAACTCGCTTAATCTTATTAAAGGACTGAGTCCTCAAGGGACTAAAAATTTAGCGCAAGCAAGAATTAACAAACCAGTTGCAGAAGTTGAAAAAGAAGTTATTGGCATGATTGAAAAAAAATTGAGTAAGTTGCCTATTTAAAAACTTGAAAAAAAACAAATAAAGTGATAAATTTTAATTAAGTAAAGGATAAAAATCCTTTTTTTAATTTTTATTAAAAGGGCATGTAGCTCAGGGGTTAGAGCGCCACGCTTATAACGTGGATGTCGGAGGTTCAATTCCTCCCATGCCCACTATTGGCTCAATCTTGCCACGCCCATTTGGGTGGTTAGCTCAGTTGGTTAGAGCGTCACGTTGACATCGTGGAGGCCACTGGTTCAAATCCAGTACCACCCACCGTTGGTTAGAGCGTCTCGCAGGACTGCGGGGAGGTCCATGGTTTTTACCCCGTCGGATGACCGGGGCCAATCCAGTACCACCCACCGTTGGTTAGAGCGTCCCGCATCCGCAAAAAATTATGATTCTGCGCCCAAGACACGCCTGCCTTGGGCGGGAAATCCTCCCGCGTCCACAAAAAAATCATTTGCATAAATTTCATAATAATTCTATAAT
Source organism: Patescibacteria group bacterium (assembly GCA_034723335.1). GTDB lineage: Bacteria > Patescibacteriota > Patescibacteriia > Patescibacteriales > VMTK01 > DAOWHZ01. The sequence goes on along the minus strand of JAYEOU010000091.1, from coordinate 7,933 downwards.
AAAATTAGATAATGTTTATAAATTCTAAATCTTAAATATGAATAAAAATATGGCTAACTTTTTTAAAAAACTCGCAGGCGTTAATAATGAATCAATTGATGTAGATGTAAATAATGAACAAAAAGAAACTAATAATAAATCAGTTACAGACAAAACAGATGAAGAATGGATAAATAATAATTATGAAGAAGGCCAATTGTCAGTTGATGTTTATCAAACAGCTAATAATTTAATGGTTCAATCCACTATTGCCGGCGTTAAACCGGAAGATATTGACATCTCTATTAATAATGACATGCTCACTATAAGGGGAAAAAGAAAAATGGACGCGACAGTTAAAGAGGAAGATTATTTATACCAAGAATGTTATTGGGGAAATTTTTCCCGCTCAATAATTTTGCCGGTTGAAGTAAAAGCGGAAGAAATTGAAGCCTCTTTGGACAACGGGGTTTTAACCATTACTTTACCTAAAGCTAAAAGCGCAAGACAAATTTCCATTAAAGTGAGGGAGAAATAAGAAGTGAGAAGTAAGAAGTTAGAAGTTAGAAGTGATATGATTGCATAATTTCATAAATTTTTTGGCTAATTTTTAATAAAAAAACAAGGAGTTTGTATATAGCTTGTTAGCTGGAAATATATATTTTTCTTTTTTGGGCTATCGCCCAATTGTTTTAAAAAATTTTCAAATTTCTTTTTCTTTATTTATAGAGGGGATACAATGTGCGTTTTCTTCGCTCTGCCACGAAAACGATTTATTTATAAGGGGAAAACGAATATAATATAGTCACTTATTTGAAACAAATTTATGGCTAGACAATCCTCAATCAAAAATTTAAAAAAGGCAAGAAAAGCAAAGAATGATGAGTTTTATACTCAATATATTGATATTCAAAAAGAGATTGAAAAATATCTGGATTATAATTCCAATATTTTTCGCAACAAGGTAATATATTGTAACTGCGACGATCCTTATGAGAGTAATTTCTTTCGCTATTTCGTGCTTAATTTCAATAAACTTGGATTAAAACAACTCATCACTACTAGCTATAAACCCTCGCCTGTAGCCAACACGCAACTAAGTTTATTTGGTGATGATAAAACTATTCCAAAATCAAAAGGTCGTCCCAAGATAACCGCTAACAAATTTATTATCAACGAAGTACACGATATAGACGGCGACGGCGAGTTCAACTTGAAAGATGTTGCCAAGCAATTAAAGGCAAACAAACACAATGAATGGGCGCCACTAGAAGAAGACGGTGATTTTAGAAGTCCTGAGTGCGTGGAATTGTTGAAGCAATCCGATATTGTGGTAACAAATCCACCTTTCAGCTTGTTTCGAGAATATGTCAAGCAAATTTTTGATTATAAGAAAAAATTTCTAATTATTGGTAATATTAACTGTTTAACTTATAAAGAAATATTTCAAAAAATTAAAAATAATAAAGCATGGCTTGGTAATGGAATGGGAAGATGGATTTCTGGATTTATTGTTCCTGAATCCTATGAATTGTACGGATCAGAAGCTAGAATAGATGAAAATGGAAACAGAATTGTCGCCACTAATAATTGTTTGTGGCTTACTAATCTTGACCACGGTCGCCGTCATCAGCCATTACTACTAATGACGATGGCGGATAATTTAAAGTTTAGTAAGCATAAAGAAGTCAAAGGCAAAAAGGCGTATGATAAATATGATAATTACAACGCAATAGAAGTGCCGTTTACTGATTCAATACCAAGTGATTATAAAGGTGTAATGGGTGTGCCAATTACTTTTCTTGATAAATATAATCCTGAGCAGTTTGAAATTATTGATATTAATCCTCATTTTTTTACTGTCATAGAAAAAGGATTGCCTAAGCCCCCGCAGTTAAAAATTAAAGGACGAAATGATCCTTATGCTCGTATTTTAGTTAAAATAAAAAAGTAAAAAAAATTTATGGATAAAATTTTATCACCTAATTTAGATTCCATTAGAATAAACAAAGGCATACTAAATTATATTCTTGAGAATCTTATTTTTGCTTACAACGAATTGTGTAAGGTCAATAATGAGCTTGTCGAAGGGATGAAGCCTAATTCCGATGCCGATGTAAATCATCTAGGTGCGATGAATAGAATGATACAAGATTATTTAATTATCCGAGTTGGAGGATTATTTGATAAAACAGAACATAGAACGAACGGCGGTCATGACGAAGTCATTTCTTTTGAAAAATTATTTGTAAATAATCAGGAGTATGAAAAAATAAAAAACGAAGAAGTTATACAATACATCATTAAACAAAGACACAATTTCGTTGCCCACACCAACAAAAATTATATCGAAGATAATTTCCCAATAACCGATGAAATTTGCAATTCTAACCTAAAAAAATTGTTAAAAAATTTACAAAAATTATTAAACTAATTTCATGATCGCCTACAACAAAAAACAACCGAATTATTATTTAGCCAAAGAATTAAAAATATATGAAAACAATTTTAAAAACTGACATTACTGTCAAAGATATTTGCGAAGGATTTGTTTATAACGAACTTGAAGGCAAGGGTCTGTTTGGCTTAGCTGGCAAGCTAACCATTCAGCCGGAGTATCAGCGTAATTACATTTATGCAGAAGAAGGAAGAGAAGCCGCAGTAATAGAATCAGTTCTCAAGGGTTATCCGATAGGACTGATTTATTTTAACAAGGTTAGCAATAATAAATTTGAGGTGTTGGACGGACAACAGCGTATTACTAGTCTTGGGCGTTTTATCACTGACAAATTTGTGCTCAAAGATGAAAACGGAATGCAATATTTTGGTACTATGGCGAAAGATAAAAAAGATAAAATTTTGGAAACCAAACTTTTAATTTATGAATGTGAAGGTACTGAAAGCCAAATTAAAGAATGGTTTAAAACAATCAATATCGCAGGTGTTCCGCTCAAACCTCAAGAATTACTCAACGCTATTTATTCGGGACCATTTGTAACACTTGCGAAAGAAGAATTTAGCAATAGTCAAAATGCCAACACTCAAAAATGGAGTGCTTACATATCCGGCGCTGTTAATCGCCAAGATTTTTTGGAGCGAGCATTAAACTGGGTAAGCAAAGGTAATATTGACGACTACATGAGCCGGCATCGCAAGGACACAAATACAAAAGAGTTAAAAACATATTTTAATAGCGTAATTGACTGGGTTTCCAGTGTGTTTACAGACGTTGAAAAGGAAATGCGCGGCCTTGAATGGGGTCGTTTATATGAAAAATACCATAAAAAATCTTACGACCCGTCAAAAGTCTCAAAGGCGGTGCAAAAACTTTATGGCGATCCGTATGTCAAAAACCGCAAAGGTGTTTTTGAATATATCCTTGGCGGTTCTGTTGATACAAAATTACTTGATGTTCGTGTATTTGATGAAGCAATAAAAAAATCAGCTTACGCAGCACAGACAAAAACCGCAAAAGCTAAAAATAAATCAAATTGTTCACATTGTGCTATAGGGCATGACGCCAATAAAAGTAAAATTTGGGGCTTTGGCGAAATGGATGCTGATCATGTATCAGCATGGAGTAAAGGCGGCGCAACAAACGCCAAAAACTGTGAAATGTTATGTAAAACACATAATCAAACAAAAGGAAATCGGTAAAATTAAATTTTAACATAAAAATATGAAATTTCCGACAAAATATAACCACTATGGATATGGCTGGCTAGACAAAATTAGTCAAGGTTATCATCCAGGCATTGACTATAATAACGGTGCACCATATGAGGACGAAGGTCAAGAAGTCATCGCTATTACAAATGGACAAGTTAAATACGCTGGTTGTTGCTCTGGTTGGGGTTGGCATGTTTTAATACACCACCCTGAACATAATATCTGGTCACATTATGCCCATCTTCAAAATATTTGTGTTAAGGACGGTGACAATGTGCTTGAGGGACAGCTTATAGGATTGCTAGGGGGCACTGGAGGCGACTGGCCTCCACATCTGCATTTCGAAATTCGCCTGAAAGATTTCCATCATAATAAATACGTAACAGGTATGAGTTTAGAGGTAATAAAGGATAATTACGCAAATCCCGAACAATGGCTCAAAGAACGTAATGCTCAAATCCCTGCACCAGCTGAAGATATTCCGGTGACAGAATTAAAACAAATAGATCCACTTACTGAAAGATTAAAAGGAAGAATTTTATTACAAGCTCAATCACATCACGAAGCATGGTATGTTAATCCTGTTGACAGAAAAAGATATTATTTAAAAGATGGTGAAGAAGCATTAAAAATTATGAAAAAATTTGGTTTAGGTATAACAAACGCTGATTTAGAGAAAATAAAAATTGGAACAATAGAATCTTAAATTACAAAAAGGAGTTTTAGGGAAGGGGGAATTCACCCCTTTAATTCCCCTCTTCCCTTTGCCCCAAAACAAAAAATCAACTGTGATTATTTAAAAAATTAATTAACTAATTTAACTATATGAGTAAACTAACTCCACGTCGAATTATTGCACAACCATATGATTTTTCTGTACAAGATCTCGTTGACAAAATCAAAAGTAAAGATATTGACCTCAAACCAGAATATCAAAGAAATTATATTTGGGCAACAAAAAAATAAATACAAAACAAAATTAGAAAAAACTAATAAAGACATTAAAATACTAAAAAAAATTACTTAACAAGAAATTGATTTAAAAAAAATTTACAAAGAAATAATAAAAAATTTTATATACATTACTCTTGCCTTATTATAATAAAAGTGCTATTATTAGAATAAGATAATTAGTTATTCTAATACACTGGAATAGGAGTAATCCTTATTCTAATCATAAATATGAGTAAAAAACCATTTATTCCGCCAAAATTACCAGTAAAAATAAATTATGAGCCGCTTATAGGCCATATAACAAAAGCCCATCGATCCATTGCTAGTTTAAACTCGCTTTTAAGCGCCTTACCAAATCCGAGTCTTCTTGGTCGTACCATGCAAACAAAAGAGGCTGTCTTAAGTTCACAGATTGAGAGCACGCAAGCCTCGCTTAATGAGGTCTTGGCGCATGATGCTGTTATTGACAAAAAGGAAGATGAAACAAAGAAACAAGACATTAATGAAATTATCAATTATCGCAAAGCCTTGGATTTGGGAATTAAAAGTTTAAAAACATTGCCCTTAACGGAAAACCTAATTAAAAAAATACATGCTATATTGCTTAAATCTGGCCGTGGCGCGAATAAAGCGCCTGGAAAATTTCGGAAAATTCAAGTGTACATCGGCATGCCTGGCGCCGATATTTCTGAAGCATCATTTATTCCACCGACAGCTAATGAAATTATTCCATCATTCGCTAATCTAGAAAAATATTTAAATTCAGACGAAGAAAAAGATAAATTAGTGCAAATTGCTATCGCGCATTATCAATTTGAAGCTATACATCCTTTTTTAGACGGCAATGGTCGTGTTGGTCGCTTGATTATCTCGCTTTTTTTATATGAGAAAAAATTACTTGCTCATCCTTTTTTATATTTAAGTGAGTTTTTCGAAGAGCATCGACAAACGTATTACGAACTACTCCGCAATGTGAGCGAACAAGAATGCTGGGAAAATTGGATTAAATTTTTTCTTAATGCCTTGACTATCCAGTCTCAAAAAGCTGAAGAGACCGGCAGATTAATTCTAAAACTGCACAGTGAGTTGAAAGAACAAATAATCTCAATTAATTCTCAGTACGCGCCATATTTATTAGATGCAATTTTTGTTCGGCCTATTTTTACCACAGCGAGCATGCATAAGCATGTTAAAATTAAAAATACCCAAACATTTTTTAATTTAATAAATAAATTTGTTGGGGCTGGAATTTTGAAAGAAACGAATCCAAAACAGAAAAGAAACAAAGTTTATGTGTTTGATAAATTAATGAAAATACTTAACAAAGCATAAGGAGTTTAGGGCAAAGGGAATTCACCCCCTTAATTCCTCTCTTCCCTTTGCCTAAAACAAAAAATCAAATTTTCTTTTAGAGTAAATAAAATTATTATATTTTAAGACGAGATAAAAAATTTACATCGTATAACACGGCTAGCTGTCGAAAAACTCCTAAACAATATCATCAATAAAATAAGTAAAAATTGATTTATTTCTTTAGTTTGGTTATAATATAAACAGAAATAATTTTTAAAAATAGATGCGCGAAATAAATTTAAAAAATGTGGTTTGGAAAGAAGGTAAATATTATGTATCATGGAACTTAAATACTGCTATATCTAGTTTTGGAGATACAAAGAAAGAAGCTTTAAATAGTTTAGAAGAAGCATTAGAATTGCATTTTGAGGATGCGCCTGTTGCTAAAATAAATAAAGTAGAGCGTCCTGTCTTAGTTCCTCTACAATTCAAGCATGCCTAATCCTATACCATTGAAAAAGATTTGAAAAGTCCTTTCAAGTAAGGGCTTTATTTTTATATCTCAGAAAGGATCTCATGCTAAATACAGAAAAATAGGCAGCCCAACGCGAAATGTGATTATAAAAATCGGCAAAAAGGAAATACCGCGCGGAACTTTTAAATCTATTTTACTTCATTCCGGATTAGAATAAAATGATTTTATTAAAAAAATAAGCTATATATAATAGACTTGTCGCGTAATTATTTTTTACTGCTCCGCCAGCTGGCGGATTGGTCAAATTTTCCAAAAATTTTTTCAGCTTAGCTTAGCTTAAACCTCAAAAATTGTTTGAAAAATTTGTCTCATCCCGCAATACTGCGGGACGTTACAAAACTAATTACGCGACAAGTCTAATAAAAACTAACACTATGACCATTGAACTGACAATTGATCGCTTTGAAAATGATAAAGCTGTTTTAAAAACAGATGATAATGAAACCATAATTTGGCCTAAAAACAAACTGCCAAAAAACAGCCATGAAAGCATGGTCCTAATGTTTCATATTACCGGTGATACCGAAGCTGAAAAAAATAAAAAGCAATTAGCCAAGGATATTTTGAATGAAATATTAGATACCGGCAGATAATTTTGTCCGCCCCGCCCCTCGCGAAGGGCGGGGCGGATTAGAAATTGAAAATTAACAGCAATATGTTTCAACAAAAAATAAAAATTCATATCCCAAAATGGTTGCTTAATGTGGCAATCGTTTTTTTTATTGTTGCTTTCGTATTTATTTCAACATATCTTACTTTTGAAAAAATTTACCAAAATAAAATTTATCCCGGCGTATGGATTGGAGAAATCAATCTAAAAGGAAAAACAGCCGAACAAGCCAAAGATATAATTAATAAACAAGTTAATGATATCAGCCAATCAGGAATCGTATTTCATTACCAAAAAAAACAAACCGCAATTACTCCTACAATAGCGTCAGCGGACGGAAGCTTTGCTTATCAAATAATAAGCTTTGACGCTGAAAAAAGCGTTAATCAAGCTTATAGTTTCGGCCGTGATAATGCTTTTTTTTCAAATCTTAAAAATAAAATAGGCGCTTTAATTTACAGGCGCGCGGTGAATTTGTCATTTGCCATGAATGAAAAAGAGATCAAAAATATTTTAATAAAAAATTTTTTAATATTTGAAACGCCTGCTAAAAACGCTGAATTAATATTTGACAATCAAAATAATTTCATTATAAAAGAAGAAAAACTGGGAAAAATTATAAACTATGAAAAAGCCATTAAACTTTTAGGAGTAAACCTGTTAAATTTAAATAATTCGCCAATAGAGCTTTACACAAAAACCGACTATCCGCAAATTTATAAAAAAGATTGCCTTAATATTGACGCTAAAGCCAAGCAAATTCTATCATTGGCGCCGTTTACTCTAATCTACGGAAATAACAAATTTGCAATTAAAAAAAACCAATTGTCTAATTGGCTTGGCTTAAAAATTAATCAAGAAACCGACAATCAAAACAAAATTTCAGTCAGTTT
>JAYEOU010000090.1:0-11940 GCA_034723335.1 Patescibacteria group bacterium | reverse complement strand
TTGAGTTATAATTTTTCAAACAATTTTTGAGGTTTAGCCTAAGCTAAGCTGAAAAAATTTTTGGAAAATTTGACCAATCCGCCAGCTGGCGGAGCAGTAAAAAATAATTACGCGACAAGTCTAATATTTAAATGTTAATATGCTATTGCCACTCAGCCTGATCAACTTTCCAAATATCCTTCTCGCGAATAAATCTAACAATAATATCTTGATAAAAAGTAGTTGCATTATTAGCGGTGCCAATAGCTTCCCGCCTTTGCGCTTTTACTAAAATTTCCGCTTGACCGGTGCTTTTGTCAAACTTGTTAACTTCTTGGGCTATTGCTTTAGTGGTAATGCCATAGTAAATGCTTGTTTTAATTTTTTTGGCTCTATCTTGTTTAATAAAATCATCTGCCCAAGCTTGCATTTTTTTACTCATAAATATTTTTAAGCCGCGCATATTGCCATAATCAGATTGATTGGAATAACTTCCAAATCTCTCGGCAAAAGCGGCCGCCATCCTTTTTAGGTCATCCTCCGTTACTTTAATTTTACCGGACTGGTTTATTTTAGCGGTAATTATCGCGCTGTCTGACAGCTCTTGCGGCTGCTTTTGTGTTGAAATTACTTTGCTTTGCTGAACAGGTTCTTTATCTTGGCTAACTTCTTTTGGTTTGGCGGTAAAATTATAAAAAAAGACAACATAAATAATGCCAATCAAGGCGATTAGTCCGATAATGATTATTAAAATACCAATTAATTTTCTTTTGTCCATGGTTTGAAAATTTGAAATTTGGGAATTTATATAAAAACGACAAAAATCACCATGCCATATATAGATACAATGGAAATACAGTTGAGATACGGTAGAAATACTGTTGAAATACAATTGAAATACGGTAAATATATAATTATATTTCAATGTATTTCTACCGTATTTCCATTATATTTCAACTGTATCAATTCGTAATTTTAATAAAAAATATCATATACTAAATTTCCATCTCATCCGCCCTCTTCACTATTATTCTCCATTTGCGCGGCAAATTCTTTTTTAGCTTCTTCAATTTCCAATAATTGCTTGGGATCAGATGTAATTAACTGATCTTCAGTATATGACGCTACTATTTTTATGGCGGCATGCTTGGCGCCGGCGAAAAAAATACCTTCGCCGACTCCGCACTCTAATAATAAATATTTTTCTCCATCGGTTAAAACAAAAGTCTTTTGTATTAAATCAATTGAGGCTGGCGACTGTTTTAATAATAACTGCATGGCTGAATTGGTTACAATCGCCTGGCCGTAAGGAGAAATTAAAAAATCATTGACATCCTGAGTAATGGTCGTAACGCCCAAGTAGTATTTGCGGCAACGTTTAACTAACGCGTAAATAAACTTAGCGCTGTCTTCATGCTGCATCAGCCACCATGCCTCGTCAATTATTAAAATTCTTTTTTTCATTTCACTTCTAACCACATTCCAAATATAATTAATAATTGTATAAATAGAAATAGGCCTTAATTCATCCTCTAAATCCCGCACGGAAAAACAAATCAATTGATTATCCATTTTAACATTAGTGGGGCTGTTAAAGAGGCCCGCAAAAGTGCCTTGCGTGTATTTGCGCAAACGCAAAGACAAATCAGCTCCGCCCTCCATGCCTTCTAAAATATTTTGAAAATCCTGCATAATCGGAGCCTCAATTTTGGACAAATCACAATCTGGCGTAATATCTTTTACAGCGTAAGTCTCTAACAAAGCCCTGTCAACAATAGCGTCCTCCTCATGAGTTAATTCGCCCAGCATTAATCTAACCAACCCTTTAACAGTGATCACGGCGCTTCTAATTATGTCCTCTGCTTTAGATTCGCCGCCGACAGAACGCGGCAAGTCAAAAGGATTGATTTTATTTTCACTGGCTAAGGAAATATTAATATAAGTGCCGCCAACCGCATCTGATAAATGCTTATATTCATGCTCCGGATCAATAATAATCACATCAGTGCCCATCATTAAACTGCGCAACACTTCAAGTTTAATAGCATAACTCTTGCCGGCGCCGGAAGTGGCAAATACCACGCTATTGGCATTTTGCAGGCTAAAACGATCAAATAAAATCAAACTATTATTATGCCGATTAATACCGTAAAGAATACCGTTATCGCTGGTCAATTCGCTGGAAATAAAAGGAAATGACGAGGCCACCGGAGATGAGTTCATATTAAAAGCAATGGATAATTCATCGTTGCATAAAGGTAAAGTTGAATTAAATCCCTGTTCGGCCTGATAAAATACTTTTTTAGAATAAATTAAGCGCGAACCAAAAATATTTTCAATTTTATCGGATAGTCTGTCTAATTCTTCTTTTTTATCGGCATAAATTGTAATATATAGAGCAAATTGAAAAAATTTCTCTATACCTTGGGTTAAAGCGTCGCGCAATGCTTCAATGTCGCGCAAAGCCGTTTCCCTGACAGGATCGCGCGCCGCCCCTTTCTCAGCATTAGATATAATTTGCGCCTCCAGCGCCCCGACTTTCTTTTTTAACTGTTTTAATATTATGGCGCTCTTAACCGGATAAAAAAACATAGCCACATCAAAAGTTGAATTCAAATTAATAATCGGCGCAAACCAGCCAATGCTAATATAACGCGGATAATTAATTACAAAAATTGTTCGCGCAAACATATCGCCCAGCTTTAAAAAGTCTGAATTAATTTGCATGCTATCCGGCGCGATTAAATCCTTAATTAAAACCTCTCCTTTGCGATAATCTTTTTCTTCTTTAACTAATTCTTCGGTTAATTCCGGAATTTGTTCAACTTTTTCAGTTTCTTCCTGTTGCGCGGCTTGCTTTGTTTTTTCCTCTCGCGCTTCTTGATTTTTTATTTGTTGCGGTCTAAACATAATAAATAATTCTAATCTATCACCGCCTTAGCGGGATCCCGCCTGCAATAATAAAAAATAAGTGGCGGGACAAATTAATATTATAATTTACTCTGCTACTCTCAACTGCTTGACATCAACTAATTTTTGATTAACTGATGTTTTTAAATTATAAGTATTATAAAACAATTCTATTAAGCTTTGCGTATCCAAAAGCGCTGAACTAACACCCACTGAAGCTAAGCCGGTAATAATATTTTCCACTCTACGAGTTAACTCAACGCGATGCCTTAAAAAATTTTTTTCTTTTATTTTAATTAAAACAACCGGCTTTAAGGCTTTAAGCAAACGGCTAAAAAAACTTTTTTGTTTATCTGATAATGGATTATAAGGCACTACAACATAAAAACGCTTATTCATAATTTTACTTAAGGAAATAAGCTCCTGTATATACTGAGTGTATTCAGCAGTTTGCATTTTAAGCAATTCATTGGTTTGTTCTTTTTCCTTTTGTTTTAAATTACTAATATATTCCTCTATATTTAGCTCACGCGACTGAATAACAATTTGCAAAGGAAAATTAATATTATTTAAAAAACTAACATACGCGGAAATAATCGCATTTTGCTCATCTTCACTTTTTAAAGCAAAATTAATGCTTGACACCATAATTACTGCCCGCAAAGTACCGTCATTCATTATAACAACACCTTCTTTAATTTCAGCAATATCCAAGTACTGCTGAGTTGAATGATTAATTTTACTCTTTGTCAACTTATTTTTATTAGACATAGTTTAGACTCCAAATCCCAAATTTTAAATTCACCTTATTAGATATGGAATTATCTAATGGGATGAATTTGTTATTTGTGATTTAAAATTTGAAATTTAAAGCTTTTAACACAATTTAAACAGACTCTATCCCTGTTTGTTCACCCTTATCCTCACCGCTATACGCTCCTCTAGTATCTACCATTAGGGCTAATTCGGCCAATCGGGAAGCAGTATGATACTTAGCTGCCCTTGCCTGCGCCTGCTTGCGTTTATCCGCGTCAACAGGCGAATAACCAGACAAATCCCCTTCTTTTAATTCATAATCAACGGCAATTTCACTAATAGTATGATTCCAAACTCGCAAATTAGCCCGTTTTAATGTTTGGATTAAATTTAAAACAAAAAAATGAAATGGCCTGCTATTAATTTTAACAAAAGCGAAAATGCCTGAAATAGCAAAAATTATAATGCCAATAAATAAAAAAGCGGAAAAGTCAAATATTTTATAACTGACGCCAATTAACATAAAGCCAGATAACATAATAATAAATTGCCTGGTAGTAATCGGGCCAATAATTTTATCTTCTACATCAATGAATTGTGGTATAGTAAATTGCTGCATAAATTTAGGCTATAGAAGAATCCGCGTTTATACAGGACTGCGGGACTGATTCATATTATATTTATATTAAAACCGCAAATCCCTGTTAAGATCCATTACTGCCTTAAATTCCTGGCTATTTAAATACTCTTGGCCCTTGATTTTTCTCTCTTCTATTACAGCATCAATCGGTTTACTGCTATTAATACTTGTCTGCCCCATCTCTAAATACAGCCTGTTAACAGGACTAACGCGCCATGCTTTGATGCCGGCTAAACGTTGAGCATAATTTTCTTCTTCTAATAAATCTATTTTTTGTTTAATCTTAATTATAATTTTGTTTAAATCTTGCTCTAAACGGCGAAAATTAATCAAACTCATATATTTTAATTCATCAATCGGGCTAACAATTTTTGGCACATATTTAACATCTTCCATTTTCACCTTATCTCCTATTTCACCCCCTCGCCGTTCGCGAACAGCGGGGCGAACAGTAGGGCTGGCGTTGGCTTGTTTTGTCTGGCTATGCCGAGAAGCTAATCCATAATTATGGCTTACCTTGTTAGAAAAATCCTTCCGATCTCGCGCGGATAATTTATTTAAAGCAGGCGGCGCCTTTCTGTCAGCGCTTATTGATTGAATTGATTTAATCTCAACATTTTTTTTAATGGTTGGAAGATGACTTGTCTGTTGCGATTTTGTTGACGGCGCTTTATGGCTTTGGTCGTACGAAAAAAACGGACTTATCTTTTGTGGCCGAGACATGGCTTTAGCAATGCTCGCCTTCGCTCTTTCAGAGTTATGGCGAAACGAAGGCGGAGGAGGAGCTAATTTATGCTTTGTATCTAATTTATTTGGTTTCCCGCTATCCTTGATTTTTTTAAACTCTTTAGCTAAATCATAATCAATATCACGAATACCGCTTAGCCCCCAATCTTGATTCGGTTTGTCTTGCGCCCGTTTTGCCGCAACTTGAGTAAGGCGAGACAAAGTAAGCCGATCTGAAACAGGTGAAGCAAGCCTGCTATCTTCTAAATCACCCAATTTCCTCTTGTCTGATTCAGGTATTTTAATCCTGGAAATTCCAGACACTGAAGATTTAATCTCATCTGCTTTGCCTAAATCATTAAAATTACCGTCAGCAATTAACAAAACTTTTTCCGCGGATTCCCGATCAAAATTTAGACCGCCGGCTTCAAATGGCTTAACTAAAGTTTGTTTTGCTTCAATTCTATCTCTAATACCGCGAAAATATGTCCTTAAAATCTGCTTAAATCTATTTACTAACTGTTCACTGCCGAAATTAATTTGAGTTTGCTTAATAATTTTATCCAATCTCTCTCTGATTTGATTATTAAACGATTCTGTATTAATATAACCATCAATTTTTTTACTAAGCTCTCCTATCTCTTGTTCATCTTCCATGGAAAAAAAGAAATTTGCCCTCTTCTCCGTAGAGGACTCCATTGGAACACGGCTTGTTTTCTTGGCGCGTGAAATCAAGTTTTCTTTTTTTTGCGCAGACACCGCAGACGCACTGCCATGCGCGCCTTTTATTTCCAAATAATCGGTTACACCAACAAAAATTTTTTCTTTTAATTCTGCTGCCAACTGATCAGCTTGGACATCTTTCATTCTAAATTCACTGGCAAAATATTTTGCTAAATCACTGATCATTAAATCTTTAATCATTATTCTCATTACTATGGCCGCTAAATCAACTTTATATCTCTTTTCTAACTCTTCAATAGCGGCCATTACTTCCGGCGCAGACACTTTATTCCGCAATTGTTTTGGCAGTTTATTGAATTTTTGAAGATAACTTAACATGTTGGAATTATGAATTATGAATCAGGAATTATAAATTATGATTTTTAATTTTCCATTATTCCTAATTCATAATTCTTTATTCAATTTCTTTAAATCCTTACTAATTTGTTCTTTTAAGCTCTCCGCGCTATCAAACTTCATCACATCTCTAATCTTATTAATTATCTTTATTTTAACATTTTTGCTATAAATATCAAAATTAAAATTTTCAATATGCAATTCCAGCGAAACTCCTTCATTAAAAGTTTTTTTTGGACCAAAGTGCAATAAACCGCTATACGGCTTTCTGTTGATTTCAACTTCAACTAAATAAACGCCGTGTTTAATGTCTAAATCCATTTTATCTAAATTAGCAGTAGGAAACCCCAGTCTTTTACCCCTGCCTTTGCCAACTATAACTTTTGCTATAAATTGCATAAAATTTATTTCGTTACGCGTTACGCGTTATGCATTACGCAAAATCATCTCCACTAAAGCTAAGGCGGCTTCATGGCCCTTGTTATTTTTATTATTTTTTGCGCGAACTTTGGCCTGTTGTAAATTATAAGTAGTAATTATTCCAAAAGTAACAGGAATATTTTGATCAAGCATCACTCGCATAATTCCATCTGCCGCAGCTTTAGCTATATAATCAAAATGAGCCGTTTCGCCTTTTACTACCGCGCCAATGGTTATAATGCCGTCAAATTTTTTTGTCCGAGCCAACTTTTGGCAAATTAAAGGAATTTCAAATGAACCTGGAACCTGAAAAATCTTAATATCCTTGCTTATAACTCCAGCTCCTTTTAACGCCTTAACAGCCCCTTTGGTTAAGGCATCTGTAATTTTTGGATTAAATCTTGCCTGCGTAATAGCGACTTTCAACCCTTTGCCGTTTAATTTTTTAAATGTGTTGGTTTTCATAATATAATAATGCGAAAATTTTTATGTGTGCTGAATAATAGTCCTGTAATTTTATAAGACAACTCTTTATGAACCACTTTATCCATAAATTTTGTAGTATTTGAATTTTTGTAGTATTTGAATTAAATTTGTAGCATTCGAATTATATTAATCTCTCTAAATACCTCGCTATCATATCCACCTCAATATTCACTTTATCTCCTGTCTTTAATGTTGATAAATTTGTTATATCTAAAGTATGGGTAATCAAACAAACTTTAAACCAATTATTCCCATTGCCCGCGATAGTTAAACTTACTCCGTTAATAGACGCTGACCCCTTGTAAGCAAGATATTTTATTAATCTTTGCGGTACTTTTATTATTAAATCAATATATTTGCCTTCTTTGATAATTTTTTTTACAATTCCAACTCCGTCAACATGCCCCATTACAAAATGCCCGTCTATTCGCTCCCCAATTTTTAATGACTTTTCTAAATTTATCAAATCACCAGCCTTTGAATTAATAAATTTTGTCAATTTTAAAGTCTCAGGCATTAACTCAACAATAAAGCTATCCTTGGTTTTTTTAACAACAGTTAGGCAGGCGCCGTCACAGGAAATGCTGCTGCCTATTTTAATGTCCTTCAAAAAACTTTTTACATTAATAGTAAAATAAATTTTGCTTTTTCTGTCTTCTATTTTTTGTATTTTCCCAGTTTTTTCAACGATTCCTGCAAACATAATCTTGGAGCGGCCGCAACGCGAAGGCAATAGCCTGAGCGGTGCGAACGCGTTAGTTCTTAAACAAATAATTTTTTACGCCCGCGTTCGCGCTCCCGCTAAGGCAGGATCACGACCGCTTTATTCCAGCGTCTTTTCTTAAATTATTTGCCTTATCAATCGCCTCCCATGTAAAATCCTTGTCATCGCGGCCAAAATGACCGTAAGCGGCAGTCTTCCTATAGATCGGTCTTCTTAAATCAAGCTTTTCCACTATAGCTTTAGGCCTAAAATCAAAATGCTTTTTGATCAACTCTATTATTTTATCTTCTGAAATTTTATTAGTATTAAAAGTCTGCACATAAATGCCAACAGGCTCGGCAACACCTATGGAATAAGCTACTTGCAATTCGCATTTATCGGCCAATCCTGCCGCTACAATATTTTTTGCCGCGTATCTAGCCATATAAGCGCCGCTGCGGTCAACCTTGGTCACGCATTTTCCTGAAAAGCATCCTCCTCCATGGGCGCCAGCTCCGCCATAAGTATCAACTATGATTTTTCTGCCTGTTAATCCAGCGTCAGCCGGCGGTCCGCCAATAATAAAACGGCCTGTTGAATTAATAAAAATCTTGGTTTTATCATCCATTAAATTGCCGAGTACTGAAATAATAACTTTTTCTCTTATATCAGCTCTTAATTTTTTTATATTCACTTTATCGCTATGATGGGCGGCAATAACAACTGTTTCCACGCGTTTAGCTTTTCCATTATCATATTCAACCGTTACTTGGCTTTTGCCGTCAGGGCGCAAATAAGGCAAAATTCTTTCTTTTCTAACTTCGGCTAATCTTTTTGTTAATCTATGCGCAAGCATTATTGGCAAAGGCATTAATTCAGGAGTTTCATTACAGGCATAACCCCACATCAAGCCCTGATCCCCGGCTCCCTGCTCCTTATATTCTCCTGTTCCTTCATCAACGCCCTGCGCAATATCCGGACTTTGTTCGTGTAAAGTTACAATAACGCCGACATCATCACAACAAAAACCATACTCCTGCTTGTCATAACCAATACCTCTTAATACATCTCTAACTACTTGTTCAATATTAACATAAGCTTTGGTTCTGGCCTCGCCTCCAACTAAAACTAAACCTGTTGTGCAAAAGCATTCTATGCCGGCATGGCTGTTCGGATCCTGCTTAATCATTTCATCATAAATGCCGTCGCTGATTTGGTCGCAAATTTTATCAGGATGGCCTTCGGTAACTGATTCTGAAGTTACTAATCTAATATTTTTATTGGGCATAATTTTTAATTTTAATTTTAAAATAAATATTAAATAATTTTGAATTCCCAATTTTGAATTTTGAAATAATTTTGAATGATAGAATTTTGAAACATTCAAAATTAAAAATTATTTCAAAATTCAAAATTCAAAATTATTTAAATTCTATGTCCCAATCTCCCACGACTGCAAATACTTCTCCTGCTCATCAGTTAATTTATCAATCCCAATTCCCATAGATTTTAATTTTAACTTTGCTACCCATTTCTCTATTTGCTCTGGCACATCGTAAACTTTGTTTTTTAATTTGCAGCGCTTTTTTGCGGCATATTCAGCCGCCAATGCTTGCGTGGAAAAACTCATATCCATCACGCTGGCTGGATGCCCTTCGGCAGCGGCTAAATTAATTAAACGGCCTTCAGCCAAAAGATAAATAACCTTGCCTGATTTTAAAACATATTCATCAACATGGTTCCTTACATTTTTCCTAACTTTCTTGGCCATCTTTTTTAGAGCGGAAATATTCATTTCCACATCAAAATGCCCTGAATTGCAAACCACGGCGCCGTCCTTTATTAATTTAAAATGTTCTTTATCTATAACATTAACATCGCCTGTTAAAGTGCAAAATAAATCTCCGATTTTGGCCGCTTGGCGCATCTGCATAACTTCAAAGCCATCCATTGCGGCTTCCAGCGCTTTTATTTCATCAACTTCTGTAATAATTACTTTAGCGCCCATGCCTCTAGCCCGCACAGCAAATCCCCTGCCGCACCAGCCATATCCTGCTACAACTACATTTTTCCCGGCAATCAGCATATCTGTCGCCCTGATAATGCCGTCAAGCGTGGATTGTCCCGTGCCATAGCGGTTGTCAAATAAATTTTTTGTCTTGGCGCCATTAACGGCAATAATCGGGACTTTCAATTTATTTTCCTTCTCTAATGCCTTTAACCGAATTACTCCTGTAGTGGTTTCTTCCATGCTGGCAAAAATTTCCTTGGCTTGGCTTTTAAATTTTGTGTGCAATAATGACAAAAGGTCGGCGCCGTCATCCATGGTAATATTGGGCTGATGTTTTATCGCTGTTTCCAAATGCGCGTAATAAACTTTCCGATTTTCACCACGGCGGGCAAACACCGGGATATGGTAATCTTTAACTAAAGATGCGGCAACATCATCTTGTGTTGACAAGGGGTTGGAAGCGCATAAAACCGCGTCAGCCCCGCCGGCCTTTAAAGTCCTTATTAAATTAGCTGTTTCAGCTGTTATATGCAGACAAGCCGCTATTTTAATATTTTTAAAAAATTTACGCTTGTTAAATCTTTTTTTAATCAAACTTAAAACAGGCATATTCTTATCTGCCCATTCTATTCTTTTTTTGCCTTGCGGCGATAATTTTAAATTTGTGATGTCGTATCTCATAAATTTTGAATTTTGTCCGCCAGCTGGCGGATTGAAATAATTTTTAATGATTTAATTTTTAAACAAGCGCTATTTTAAAAATAAACATTCCAAATTTTGTGTTTAAAAATTCAAAATTAAAATTTATTTCAAAATTCAAAATTCAAAATTGGAAATTCAAAATTAAATTATAATTTCTCACCAAAATTCTCTTGATACCTTTTTCGCAATGTCCGCCAATTAAACCTATGATTTTGCGTGCCGTATTTTTCCACCGCGTAAACAGCAGCCAATCCTGCTAAACAGCCGGCTTTCCCTAATTGCCAGCTATTAATCAGCCCTTTAATCAATCCCGCCCGATAAGCGTCGCCTGCGCCGGTAGGATCTAAAATATTTTTTGGCTTAGCCGCTGGTATTTGAATTTTTTTACCTTGATAATAAATTTCTGAACCTTTAGCCCCTTTAGTAATAACCAACATCGTTATTTTATCAAGCAATGCTTTGTCTGTCCAGCCAATTTTTCGCTTAATCGCGCTTATTTCATAATCATTGCCAATTAAAATCCATGCCCCGTTAATGCTGTTTTTTAAAGCTGATTTTTTTAAGCTCGTTATTTCTTGGCCCGGATCAAAAATATATTTTACTTTTTTTTGCTTGTACAATTTAGCATACTGCTCCATATCATTATTATTTCCCGGAGCAATAATAGCTATGCTGTTTTTTAATAACTTTTTATTAAAAATACCTCTACTAGCCCTCAAAGCGCCTGGATTAAATCCTGTAATCTGGTTATCTGCCTGATCAGTAATAATATTAGCTGAAGCGGTATTCCTGCTCTTTATTCTTTTTATCTGCGAACTGCCTATTTTATTGCGCGCAAGCCATTTTTCATAAGACGCGAAATCTTTGCCGACACAAGACAATATAATTGATTTTTCATTTAATAACGCTAAATTATAGGCAATATTGCCGGCCGTGCCGCCAAAATTTTCCTTAATGCCATTAACAGCAAAACTAACATTCAAAATATGAATCTTATCCGGCAGAATATGGTCCTTAAAAAATCCCGGAAAATCCATTATCCTATCATAAGCCAAAGAACCGGAAACTAATATGTGTTTAACTTTTTGTTCCATTTTAGAATTTATTTTAGACAAATGCTCTTCTGGCCAAATTTAATATTTACTGTTTGCCCTAAAGCGTCAAAAATTTTAGCCAAAGTATTAAGCGTTGGCAAGTGCTGCGCCTGCTCTATGCGGGCGATATTCGCTTGCGGCATTTTAATATTTTTAGCCAATTGCGCCTGTGTCATCTTTTTTTTCTTTCTTAACCTATAAATCTCTATAGCAATCTCTGTTTTCATTCTTTCCTGCTCATATAATTTCTTAAATTCTTTATCTTTCAACTGTTCCTTTAAATATAAATCAAACCTAACATCAGGACTTGCTTTTATATATTTTCTTAGCCAGCGCTTTATAAATAATTTCATAGAGAAGAGTTGATTTCCCCGAACCGGATATTCCGCATACGCAGGTGAACAAACCTATGGGCACTTTGACATCAATATTT
>JAYEOU010000089.1:0-12108 GCA_034723335.1 Patescibacteria group bacterium | reverse complement strand
GAAACATATAAACCGCTAAAAAAATTTTTCATTGTCCATGCTCCAAAAATTGTGCCAATAAAAATCAAAATGATTTTCACCGGCAATAATTTAAAAATGTTTTTCATAAATTTTTTCTTAAATAATTAATATCGCTTTTAATCATATCATATCCTTGCTGGTTTATTCTGCTATTTTTTTTAATTCTGACTAATTTTCTGTCTAATAAATTCAAGCTTCGTTCTATTGTTTTTTGTTTGTTTTTTATTATTCTGTCCAGCCTTTTATTAAGCCGCTGTAAAATTTTTTGCTTGATTTTTGGCTTTAATTTTTTATTGTTTTGTATTTTTTGAATCAACTTTTCTGTTCTTCCTATTCGCCTGTCAAAATGTTTCAACCTTTTTTGTAATATTTTTAATCTAGCAATTAAAATCCTCTTAACATATTTTTTACTAATCCAGTCCAAGCTATATATTTTTTCAATATCCTGAATAGAGCTGTCTATGTTAGTTATAATTTCAAATTTAACTTCCGCGCTTGCGCTGTTATTTAATATTGAACTACGGCTTATAGTAAGCGCCCCTCCATCAGTATATGCAATAATTCCTTCACTGTATTTAATTTCAGCATAATCAATATTAATATTAACTCCTGATCTATTAGTCATTATGCCGCGCCAATCACCAGGAGCCGGAGCAGTATTATCTCCGTCTCCATTGGTATCTCCGCCAACACTATCATCTTTTAAAGAAGTAAAAACAATAGGATTATCAGCATTTCCTATTGCCATAATATCTCCGTTGGCAATTATTGAACCTTCTTCCTGTATTTTGATAATAGTTCCTGGTTTAATAATTAGTTGATCCCAGCTGTCAATAATAAACACGCCATTAATTACCCTAACTTCACTATTGTCCCAAATTATGTCTTTAGCCCGAGCCGAATCTCCAACAATAAAAAATCCTGCCAAAATAAATATTGGCAGAATAAAAAATTCAAAAAATAAAATTTTTTTACTATACTTTTTATTTTTCATAATCCTCCTTGATTACATAACGCGAATTTATCCAGCCGCAACGGAATGAATTTGCAATATATTATTTAAACTTTTTAATACCTTAAATTGCAAAACTGCCTTTGATTTTGCCATTCCGACCCCGCTCTTCGCGAAGGGCGGGGGAGGAATCTCTTAAACAAAATAAGTAGCATTAATAATATTTAAGAGATTCCTGTGCCACCGCTAAAGCTATGGCGATACGCGGTTGCCTACGGCTCGGAATTGTAGATGTTAGGTAATTCGTTGACGGATTTACACTTAATTGTCATTCCTGGCAAGCGACTAAAGCGAAGCGAAAGGAGCGCGACCAGGAATCCAGGTAATTGTCGTTCCTGCGAAAGCAGGAATCCAGGAGGAAACGATATTAATGCGCATTATTATTAATTGTTTCTACAGCTAATAATTATATATTTAAATTCTCATTTTTGTTGCTAACTCCTGGATTCCTGATAAATTTTTTCGCATCCGCTTCAAAATTTTCAGGAATGACAAAGATAGGATTTATACTAAAATCTGTCAACGAATTAGTAAACATCTACAGGAATGACAAAAAGAGGTCTGAAATGACAAAAAAGAGTGTTTTGTATAATAGACTTGCCGCGTAATTATTTTTTACTGCTCCGCCAGCTGGCGGATTGGTTAAATTTTCCAAAAATTTTTTCAGCTTAGCTTAGGCTAAACCTCAAAAATTGTTTGAAAAATTTGTCTCATCCCGCAATACTGCGGGACGTTACAAAACTAATTACGCGACAAGTCTAATTTAAAGTTCAATAACTCAAACTAATACAACCCGGGAAACTGCTGTTTAACCGCCTCTTTGGTCGTGTCGTCAGGTAAAATATCAATCAAGGACTTAACCATAATTTTAGCATTATCTTTCTCGCCAACCTTTTGATAAAATAAAGCTAAACTATAGCGAGCATTGGCATGATTGGGATTAAGCTGAAGAATGCTCAAGAAAACCTGTTCAGCCATTGTTAAATCATCATTACGGCTGATTGTTCCCCCTGTGGCTTGATCCGGCTCAACACTAAGCTTTTCTTCCTCGCCTTCTTCGCCCTTAGTAATCTCTTCCGCGGCTGTTTGCGTTAAATTCGGCTGGCTCACGCCGCGGTTAAAATAGACGCGGCCCAATTCAAAGCGATAATCCACATTATTTCTGGCTAAAATAACCGCTTTCTTAAGCTGTTCAATTGAATCATCAATATTATTCAATTTTTCATAAGCTATTGCTTTGCCATAATAAGCTGAAGCTAAATCGCCTTTCTTGGCAATCGCCTGGTCATATTTTTTAATGGCTTCCTTAATATAATACGCTTTCTCGCTGTCATCTGCTTCCGCGTTGGATCGCGCCATATTAATTAAAGCGACCCTTAAATAAGGAGCCGGACTGTCAGGATCAAGCTCGCTCACTTTGTTGTATAAATCTTCCGCCCATTCCAGCGCGCCTCTAGTATAAAAAGAGGCGTTTTCATAAATTAAAGCCAATGCCTCATTATTATCCGCTTTATTCGGCGCTAATTCAATTGCTTTTTTGCCGCTTTCAATAGCTAAACTTAAGTTATTTTCAATAACTGACTGATTTCTATCGCCAGCGGCCTCCTGATTAGCCAGAGTCATATAATGATTAGCTAAATTAAGATAATAATTATCTTGATAAGGCGCAAGCTGGATCGCTTTGGTTAATTTAACGATTTTCTGATTAATGTCATTCTCTACTAATGACTGCTTATTATAAATATCGGCTAAATACATCTTAAGCCCCATGGTAAACAAAATAACAACGCCGGCGCTAACGCATAAAAAAATGGCAGCTAGCGCTAAAGCGTATTTAGGCGAAGACCTGAATGACAAATTAACCGCCTTAAATTTTTCTGGGTAAATAATAATGGCAACGGCCGCTGTTGAGCATGACACTAAGATGGCAATTAAAATTAAAGAATTACTCATTGAAAATAATAATGAAAAAATAATAACAGAAATAAAACCCGCGAATAAGGCCAATAAAATTGACTGGATCTCCTTTTCATTGCTCTTGATTAAAGCCAAGAAACTTATGGACAAAGCGATTAATGTTATTACTATAAGAGCTAAGACGCCTAAAACTCCTACATTACTCATTAATTCAAACAAAATGCCGCTGGCGTTATTGAACCTGACATTCCATAAAGGCGAGGTGTTAAAATCAAGGCCTTTGAATTTAGAAAAACTGTAATAAAAAGTGGCAGGTCCGGCGCCAATAATGGGATTATCTTTTAAACTGTCTTTGGCAATATCCCATGAAGCCTGGTGCGACAAACTTACTTCAGCCGGCAAATCTAAAGATGCGATATTAAAATTGCCCAAAACTAAAAGAATAATCAAAACTAAAAACGTGGCTAAAGGTATAAGTAAATTATTATTGGTTGTCTTAATAACTTTTGATAATAAAAACATTAACACTACCACCATGCCGACAATAGCGGCCGGCCAAAAAGTAAAACCGGTTAAAAGCATTAAAACAGCCAAATCAGCGGCAACAGCCGCGCCTAATAAAACTTTCAGAAAAATTACGACCATCCTGCTTTTCAGCCCCGGGTGTATTTCTTTAACTTGCGCCATGCCGACAATCAGCATTGGCAGAATAATTACCAAAAACATGGTTAAACCGGATAATGAGCCCAATGGATTAAAATTAGCCACTTTGGTAAAATCCATTGGAAGAATGAAAATATCAGTTAACTGAAGAAATGAATAAATAATAATTAGAAAACTTGAGCTGATAAACGACCAAAATAATAGCTTAATTCTCTTGACATTAATATTATTCACTAACAAATAATAAAATAAGGCGAAAATAACAACCGCCGCCAAGCACTTTGTTGAATTGCCGTAAGAACCGATTAAACTGTCTTTTTGATTAACTGACAGAATAGTTGAAACAATAAAAACCGCTAATAGCCCTACAACAGGCCAATCAAGAGGAGTTCGCTTAAAACTCAACTCGCCGCTGACTACCCCTTTAGTCACCCATGCAACAGTGCCTAACAGGACCAAAAAATAAAATAGGATCATTTTTTCAAAGCCCGCGCCCTGAGCGATCAGGCCGGTAAAAAACAATGGGCACAGGAGAAAGATTAAAGCAAGAGCGCCGACAATAATAAAGTCCAAACTCTTGACAGATGTGGTTTGTTTTGATTGCATTTTTTTTTCTTCCATAAAATTAAAGTTAAAGAATTAAATGAATTAAAAATTAAAAATTAAGAATTAAGCTGACTGTGTCCCGCCCTTCGCGAAGAGCTGGGTCACCCACAGCATAATCGTTTGCCGCAGGCGATAATGTCAAGGGTGAGACACCCTTGACCAGCTATTTATCTTTTATAATTAATTATTGGCATTCAAATTTAATTATTGTTTTCCACCAGTTAAAGTAAAGCTGCCTCCTTTTTCCAGTCTTGCTCTGATTGAATAATAACAGCATCCGGCAGGGGAAGGACACCTGCCTTGATTGCAATCTGGCTCATAACTATAATAATAACTGGTATTATTTATCGGATCTTTTGGCAAATTTTTCATTATCCCATCATTTCTTAAAGCTTTTCCTATATAATTTGAATAATCCCAATCACTTCCTGAACAAGGACAGCCATGTCCGCAAGAACCTATGCTTGAATCACAATATGTTTCACTAGTATAATAACCATGGTTATCATAATACAATTCTAAAGCAGTTTGAATTTGTTTTATGTCAGCCATTCTTTTTGTATCCCTTGCTTTCACCCTCGCAATATTAAACGCAAGCATTGCCGCGGTTGCTAAAAATCCAATAATAGAAATAACCACTAAAAGTTCAATTAATGTAAAACCCGCGCATTTTCTACTCTCTCTCTGCCCCGCCCTTCGCGAAGAGCTGGGTCTCTGAATTGTTAAATTTTTTAAAAACATTCTTTAGATTAAACATAATACATTAATTTTTAATTTTTAATTTTGAAATAATTTTTAATGGCTTAATTTTGAAACATTCAATCCCGTAATATTATGCGGGACAAAATTACAGATTTAAAATTAAAAAAATAGTTTCAAAATTCAAAATTGGAAATTCAAAATTTTCTCTTAATTCCTTATCCATAATTCACATCTTATTATATTTAATACAATATCTTATATTTTTCATCAAGTCAAGATAAAATTCCAGATTATTTAGACTGGCCAATCTTTGGCCTAATGGCTCATTGATTTTAAAAAGATAATGCAAATACGCTTTTGAATATTCTCGCAATTCCGATAATTTAGAATCTGGATTGATCGGCGAAAAATCCTTTTTAAATTTTGCGCGGTTAATGTTGATAATTTGATAAAAATTTTTTGTTATTTGTCCGCCAGCTGGCGGATTGGAATTCCTTTTCCAGAGGAATAATCGTCCATGTCTTCCCTCCCGTGTCGGAATAACACAATCAAACATATCAATCCCGCGCTTTACAGCTTCCATAATTTGTTCGGGATAACCCGCGCCCATTAAATACCGCGGCTTGTCCGCCGGCATTTCCGGAACCAAATAATCCAAAACAGCGTACATTTCTTCCGCAGTCTCCCCCACTGACAATCCGCCAATGTTATAACCGTCAAATCCAATTTCAACTAAACCAGCTAAACTTTTTAACCGCAAATTTTTATTTAATCCGCCTTGAATTACGGCAAACAATAATGGCCGCGACAAGCCACCCAATGCCTTGCAAGGCATTGGGTGGCTTTTAAAATGATTTTTTGTCTTTTTTGCCCAATAACCAGTAAGCTCAACCGCGTCCTCCAAATTTTTTTTCTTGGCAGGCAATTTGGCGCAAACATCAAGCGTTACAGCAATATCCACGCCTAATTTAAGCTGAATTTTTAAAGCCCTTTCCGGAGTTAAATAAAATTCTTTGCCGTCAACATAAGATTGAAATTTAACGCCATTGCGAGTAAGCTTAACTAAGCTTTGACCGCGCTTATTCTTAGCGCCTGATAAAGAAAAAACCTGAAAACCGCCGCTATCTGTTAAAATCGGCTTATTCCAGTTCATAAATTGATGCAATCCGCCAAATTTATTTTGAAGGCGAGGATTGCAATCCTCGCCTTCAAAATAAACCTCGCCTTCAAAATAAACCTCGCCTTCAGAATAAACCTCGCCTTCATTTGCCATCTTGGTTTTAAAAAATTTTTCTCCGGGCCGCAACATTAAATGATATGTATTGGCCAGCAAAATTTGCGCTCCTAACTTTTCCATTTCCTGAACAGAAACATGCTTAACAACTCCTTGTGTGGCGCAAGGCATAAAAAAAGGCGTTTTTATATTGCCGTGAACGGTTTTTAAAACACCTGTTCTGGCGTTGGATTTCTTTGATTTCTTTAAAATTTTGAACATACTCCCACAAATTAACAAATCTTTTTTGTCATTTCGAACCCTTCAACTTCGTTCAGGATAAACTCCGCGGAGCGGAGAGAGGAATCTCTTAAATTCGGCTATAAGCATTTTTCATGCTTAAGGGATTCCTCCTTCCTCCGCCAGCTGGCGAATCCAGTCGGAATTGTAGATGTTTACTAATTCGCTGACAGATTTTAGTATAAATTCTACCTTTGTCATTCCTGAAAATTTTGGAGCGAATGCGGAAAAATTTATCAGGAATCCAGGAGTTAGCAATAGAAATGAGAATTTAAATATATAATTATTAGCCGTAAAAACAATTAATAATAATGCGCATTAATATCGTTTCCTCCTGGATTCCTGGTCGCGCTCCTTTCGCTTCGCTTCAGTCGCTTGCCAGGAATGACAATTAAATGTAAATCCGTCAACGAATTACCTAACATCTACAGGAATGACAAAAGGGATTTGTTGATTTGCGGAAGCTTATTCCACTACTCTCCCATCCCCCTCCGCAATTTCATCATCTTCTAATTTGGTGGTTTTAGCTTTAGTGGTTTGGCTAAGCAAGGACTCTATTTTACTGTCTTTAGCTGTTATAATTGAACCAGGCAACAGAACCATAATTTTATTTTTATCAATTTGGCTCGGTCTAACGCTAATATTAAACTCCGCGTCAATTCTATAAACGGCAATTGGCAGCCTGCCAACTTGCCAAACTACCTGATGATTATTGCTATTATATTGGATTGCGCCGACTGACGCCCTGCTTTTATTATCCCATTGGACATAGCTTGGCAAATCAACCGCAACTTGCAAATCAGCCAATTCATGTAAATTATTAGTCACAACCCAATAAACTTTAAAGCTTGTGGTTTCCCCAACCTTTGGCGGCATAGGACCTGTTCCTACGGCCATATTATCATCATTAAAATACCTTGCTTGCTCATTTAATTTTAAGTCGCTATTAATTTTATTAATAATAATATTACTGCGCGTATCCTCGCCCGCCATAGCTTTCTCGTCGGCAGACTCGCCAGCTTCTTCTGCCGATTCCGAACCCGCCGAAAAATCGCTGATACTGTATTGAATATAACTCTTAACCCAATAATCCTTGCTTAAATCAACGCTTGCTTGCGGCGCTAATTTAATTGAAAAATCAATCGCGCCTTCATTATCTTTAGCTAAATTTTTTAATTCTAAAATTTCCTCTTTGCTCCAGCTGATAGTATTTCCTTGTTTTCTGCCATTATTTTTATCATCCAAACTTGTCCAGTCTAAAAAATCGCTTTCTAATACCGCCATAATCACTATATCTTTCATTTCAGTTTCGCCTTTATTGGCATAAACAATGGAATAATGCAAAGTTTGGCCAAAATCAACTCCCTGGTCGGTTGGCTTGCCGTTAATGATTAAATTTAAATCCAAATCGCTTTTAATAACCTCAAAGCTGATATTTTTTTCAGCAAATAAATAATAATTCTCGCCGTCAGGGCTATTTTCAAATTTTAAATTTATATCCTGATTACTATCTATTTTTTCTTTAAATTGAAATTTAATTTTAACTGCTTGCTCATCTTCGGCAATATGATTAACCAGCCAAACTCCGGGCTTTAAATATTCCAGGGCCAATCCTTTCTCTTTAACAGTTGCGGGAGGCGGAGCAATAAATTCTATATTATCCGCTTGCTCGCTTAAACTCGGCAAGGCCTGCTTTTCATTTTGTTCATTATATGGCTCAACTGTTAAGCGAAAACTATTTAAATAATTATTTTCTTTGGCTTTGTATTTAATAATAATTTCATTTTCTTTGCCAACCAAAATGCTGGAAGTATGGACAAAGGAAAATTCAACCCCTATCCCGCTAATAACGCTTTCCATGCTAACTGACTTTTTAAATTCAGAAGAAAAGTTAGCCGGCGTGTAAGTTAAATCGGCTAAAACTACGGCAGTTTCATCGGCTTGGCCGATTAACTTGCCTTTTATTTTAATAATACCGCTTCTGCGCGCCGCCAATAAATCAAAGCGCCAAATATTATTTCTTTCATAAACCGCGGGTTCACTGTCTAAAAAAATAAAATTTTCCGGATAAGTTAATTTTATTTCAATATTATTAATATCCACCCTTTCCAAATTTTTATAATTAACCGTCCAAAAAAAATCTTCGCCAGCCATTACTTCATCTTTGCCTTCTATGGAAAATTCAACGGCTTCACTATCAGCGCTTATTTGATAATAATAATAATAAATTGCGTAAGCCACTCCGGCCAAGCTTGCAATTGTTAAAATAATGGAAAAAAACCAAAATAAAAAACCGCGCTTTTTTTTAATATCAAATTTTCGCACATTAACCGCGCTTCCTTTATCATTATGATAAATTTCTGATAAACTTTCTTTAATTTCTTCTTCCCGCGCCTTTTCTTGAACTTGCTCTTCAAAATCTTCCAATTCTTTATCATCTGGCAAAGGCCGCCGAATAAATTCAGCCACACTAGATTTGTTTTCTGCATTAACCTTAATTTCATCGCTATTTGATTGTTTATTATTGGTTTTTGATTTAGGCATAGATTAGAATTACGAATTAAGAATTACGAATTAAGGGTTTATTTATTATTCTTAATTCGTAATTCTTAATTCTTAATTCTTAATTCTTGGTTTTTAATTCGTAATTCTTTTCTAATATCACTGCCCAATATTTATCAACATCCAAATCATCGCTAATGCGCCAGCCGGAGGCGGCTGTAGGCAGACCCTCGGGATAGCGCCAGACAATTTTAAAATCATCCGGCAATTTTAAAGTTGAATAAATTTTACTGGCCATGGAGCCGGATTGTTTTTGCGCCAACAAAGCGTAAGGAAACAATTGCTTTTGCGCCGGGTTTAAAATATTTTGCAGTTTAGAGGCGACTCCGCCCTTTGCGAAAAGCGGGACCGCTTTCAAGCTGTCTTGTTGCTGCAGTTTGAACGGCAGTCTGTATTTTAGATAAATGGTAATTGTCTGGCCCGGATCAACCATTGACCAATTGGCAAAAACGGTTTTACCGGCTTCCTGATAAATTTTAACGCCGCTTGACTGATGAATTTCAGCCATTTCTTCTTCCGCAAAAAGATCCTTATCTTTCTGCCAGCCATCATCCGGGTCCTCAAAATAAATATCATTCGGCTTGTTAAATCCCCGCGCCTCCAAAAGCTCGCTGCCAAGCGGCGCGTAAATTCTCATCCAATCAACATTGCGCGCTCCGCAAAATGGCTCGCCTTTTACGCCCGTATGCGTTCGTTTAATTTCAATTGCATTAATTATTGAACCGTCTTTTGATATTTCGGCGGTATGATTAATCACTTCTTTTATTCTTTTATCGCTTTTCCCGCCGGCAATGTTAGTATTAACAACCATTAAATAATCCAAATTAGCTTGCTTAATCCTGCCGTCCCAGCCCAAATCACTCGCTTTGTTTTGCAATTCTTCGCCAGTAAAATAAAACAAAATATGCTTTTGGCTTAAATTTTCTTCAATGGCTTTAGCTAAAGCGGCCATAGTGTCTTTATTAAATCTCGCCGGCAATTCGTTAATAATTTTATTCATTAAATCTCCGATAATCTTCTTTGGCTCTTTAGTCTTGTCTGGTTTTTGTTCAGACAGCTTTTGCGCTGTAAGCCAAAAATTTTCAGCGTCAATTATAACGCCGTAATTATCAGTCATGTCAACCGGACCGATCGCAGATAAAATCTTTTCAACAACAGTTGGAGTAAAAGCTATCACGCCGTCAACCGTTGGCCCGTCACTTTTTTCGTAAAACCACATTAACTTATTCGCGGAAGTCGGCCAATCAGGCCACCAATTAGCGTCCCAAAAATGCCACAAAGGATTAACTAAATGAAGCGGTTCAGGAGCGATTATTCGCGCTGTTAAACCGGCTTCCGTATCATAACTGCCTCCGCCCGGCGCCTCAATATTCTCTATTTTACCATTACTAAAATCAACCAAGGCGTAACTGCCGATAAATCCGCCTGTGGCCCGCAGTTCAGTATTGTTTTGAAAAACTAATAAATAGCGCTTATCTTGATTAGCGCCGATAAAAATTTGTATCTTGGAAATTAAATCAACAAATTCGCTTAAGCCATTTTTTAAAACTTCCGATTTTTCTTGAATTAAAATAAACTGTCCCTGATATTCTGCTGGCAAAGAATTAATATTGATTTGAGCCAATTGCTTTGCTAAATTTTCAGCATAAATTACCGCCTGCCTGCCATGCTTATCAAAATTATTTAAAATTCTGGTTAAATTATTGTTTCCGCCAAACAAACTATCTATTGCCAAGCTTAATTCATTGCCAAGCGCGGCGGCTGCTTGCCCGGCAGTTACAATATTTTTAGCGTCCGCCGCCATTTTTAACTTTTGGTTAGGAGCAATAGAAGCCAATGAAAACAGTAAATCATTAATCTTGTTTAATTCATTTTGCGCCTGCAAAAAACTGCTTCCGGCAGAAGAAAAGCTCTGGCTTGCTTGGCTAAACTGTAATTCTAAGACTGACTCGCCGGCTTTAACTAGTTCATTTATCGCTATTTCAGAAGCGCCTAACACCTTGCCGCGCAAACCGCTTAAATCCAACGATTTATAATAAGTCATGGCTTTAAACGGCAAAATCAAAATCAATAATATAACAGCAAAAGATATAGCCGGACGCAACTTTTTATTGCCTTTAGCTCTAAGCGCTGGCGCGGCGCTTAGATCTGCTAACGGCCTTAACGGCTCCATAGCCCCGCCCTCAATTTTATTAAAACCAGAGCAAATCGCATTTCTGCCGCGCCGCAGTCTTCCCGCAAT
Organism: Patescibacteria group bacterium; assembly: GCA_034723335.1. Taxonomy (GTDB): domain Bacteria; phylum Patescibacteriota; class Patescibacteriia; order Patescibacteriales; family VMTK01; genus DAOWHZ01. The sequence continues at coordinate 870 of JAYEOU010000089.1, read as the reverse complement.
ATTGCTGAAAAGCGCGGCAACATTTAATTTTTGCCCAACCCATTGCGATGACTCTATAATTTTCCGCCTCAGCCGGATCCGTGAAGTCGTATTGCTAATTAGAACAAACAACTTCACGACAAAATGTTTCATCGCCATAGCTAAACCGCAAAATTTTTCCTTTGCTTTTAATTCAATAATTATCCGCTTAATCGGTTGAATAACAGCCATTCCCGCAAACCAAACGAATCTAATTAAAAAAACAGCCAGCCAGCCAACGCCATAGCATAATCTATAACAAAACTTGCCTATCAGCCAGCTTATAGCAGTAATTAATTTAAATAAACTGACAAAAGCTAATTGGCTTAATTTTTTTTCATACTTTAAATATTTACGGTCCAGCCCAAATTTTGATAAAACCGGGGCTTGGCCACTAAACTCTTTAGCATCTTTGATAATTCCTGCGTGACGATTTTTAAGCCGCGCCGCAATGTCTGACAAAAAAGCCCTGCAAGGCCCTGCTAATAAAATCAATTTCCTTAATTTTGATAAAATTTTATTTTTTATTTTACCGGCGCTATTTTTAATATCTAATTCAACTATTTTTTCTAAATATTGATTTAACGCAAATTTATTTTTTTGCTGTTTTTCTAATTCTTTTTGTTCTATCTGCTGTTTTAAATCCACTACAAAATAAGACGGCTGGTCATTATTATTAATAAATATATTATTAAATTGTTTTTTTTTCTTGCGCATAAAAAATTTAATAGACTTGTCGCGTAATTAGTTTTGTAACGACCCCAGTTATCCAACGGGGTAAAAATTTTCAAATTTTGAGTTATAATTTTTCAAACAATTTTTGAGGTTTAGCCTAAGCTAAGCTGAAAAAAT
>JAYEOU010000088.1:0-2403 GCA_034723335.1 Patescibacteria group bacterium | reverse complement strand
CAAGAAAAGGAATTAAAAAGGATTTTCCAGTCTTCTATTAAAACAAATAGTTCGGGTCCGGTATATTTTAAAAGCGGTGAAAAAATTTGGAGTGTTTACAATAATATGTGCAAAAATTTAGCAAAGGAATTAATCAGGCGTTCTAAAAGAAATAAATTTTTTAAAGAATATATTCAAGAATCTTTGAAAAGGGCAATATGAAAAAAGAAAAAATGTATTTTATTAGGCTTCCTTTGGTTTGCAATTTTAATTGTTTATTTTGTTTCATTGATAAAAAGGCAAATCATTATTCAGATTCTCTTGTAGGGAATATTTCCAAACAGATTGACGATGCCGTAAGGGAGAAATATAATAAAATTACTTTTAGCGGCGGAGAACCGACATTGATTAAAGAGCTTTGTGTTTTAATAGATTATGCTCGAAAAAAGGGAATAAAAAAAATTGAAATTCAGACTAACGCATTAAGATGTTCCTATAAAAATTATGTCAATGAGCTTAAAAATGCCGGTCTTACGTCAGTGTTAATTGGATTTCATTCTCATAAAGAAGAAAAATTTAATTATCTTACCCGCACCAAAGATTATTTCCCCAAAGTTTTAGAGGGCATCCAAAATCTCTTTGAGCGTAAAATAGATGTCTCTTTTAACCATACGATTACTTCTTTGACTTATCAAAATCTCAGGGAATATGTAGAATTTCTCTTTAAAAATTTTCCCAAACCAAAAAGTGTTTTTTTGACTTTTGTTTATCCTTGCGGCCAGTGCTGGGAACACAAAAAGCTTATTCCTAAGGTTAGCCAAGTAGCCCCCTATTATTTGGAAGCATGGAAGCGTTGCCAGCAAGAAGAAGTGAAAGTACTAATGCCTCATTGCGGGATACCCGGGTTTCCTTTATGCTTGCTTGAAGGTAAGCCGGCGGAGTTAAAAGATTTAATAAGTTCGGACAGAAAAAATATTAGGACGGAAGAATTTGAATGTATTAACATAAAAGCGAAAAGCTGCCAAAAATGCGTGTACAATGAAGTTTGTGTTGGAATAGCCGTAAATTATAAAAAACTTTACGGCTTAAAAGAATTTGAATTATAGAGTTAAATTATGAAAAGAGTTGATTTAAAAATAGGGTTTCTCTGCAATAATCATTGTAAGTTTTGCGTTCAAGGGAATAAAAGAAGCATATATGGCAATCGCAAAACGGAAGATTTGAAAAAGATTATTCGGGAATCGGTGAAAGGATACGAAGAAATTGTTTTCACCGGCGGAGAACCGACTTTGCACGAAGGTTTTTTAGAGCTGGTAGCTGAAGCCAAACGGGCTGGTTTTGAATTAATCCAAATTCAAACCAACGGCAGGCGTTTTGTTTATTCGTCGTTTTGTCAACAGACAATTAACGCCGGCGCTAATGAGTTTTCGCCGGCTGTTCATGGGCCTAATGCTAAAATTCATGATTTTTTAACTTCAGCTTCTGGAAGTTTTGCGCAAACAACCCAAGGAATTGTTAATATTAAAAAATTAGGATTTCCGGTAATGACTAATACTGTTATTACTTCGCGGAACTATAAATACTTGCCGCAAATTGCTAAGCTTTTGGCTGGTTTAGGAGTGGACCAGTTTCAATTTGCTTTTCCTCATATTACCGGCTCGGCGGCCGAAAACAAGGACTGGCTTATTCCTAAAAAAACCGAAATTATGGAATATGTAAAAAAGGGGTTAGATATAGGGATAAAAGCCGGTTGTCGGGTGATGACAGAAGCAATTCCTTTGTGTTTGATGAAAGGGTACGAGGATTGTATTGCCGAGAAGGTTATTCCCGAATCAAAAGTTTTTGACGCGGGCGTTACAATTGATAATTATTCTAAATACAGAAAAAATAGCGGAAAGTCCAGAGGAAAACAATGTCCGCAATGCAAGTATTTTAAAATTTGCGAGGGGCCTTGGAAGGAATACCCAGAATTATTCGGTTGGTCTGAATTTAAACCGGTTAAATAATTTATGTTTGAAAGATGTTTGCCAAAAAAATTTTGCCGTGAATTTGTCAGTATTAAAGATAGCGATCGCCAGTTAATTATGTTTATGGCTGTTGTATTTGGCATTAAGCCGGCAATGGATGACTGGATTCCTAAAAAAAAATTAGCGAGATTTACTAATCTTTGCCGCAAATACGGGTTGCGAATCAAACCGGATGTTGCATTTTCGGATATTGATAATCTGAATATTAAAACCGCGGTCGGAGGAGAAACCCTTACTACGACTATTGCCATAGGCGCGCGGATACCGCAAGCTAATCCGGAGGATATGGTTCATGTTTTTATTTCAAAATCAAAAGATGATTTAAACAAGGCCTTTGTAAATGGTTGGTATCCTGTAATGATTAAAGATAGAATAGCGCAAAAACCCTATATTGATT
>JAYEOU010000087.1:0-2406 GCA_034723335.1 Patescibacteria group bacterium | reverse complement strand
TATTGCTAATTAACGCTTTAATAAAATTTTTTATCACGCCCTTAACTTCGCTGTCCTTTTTATCAGCAACAATTTGATATAAACTTTCCGCATATTGTTTCGTAGATATTTTCATATATAACTAGCGCCTAAAGCGCTGTCAGTCCAAAGGACTGACAGCGCTTTAGGCGCTTGATTTTTTAACCACCCTCTTAATAAATCCCATATCTCTCTTACTATCAACCTTTTCTTCCAACACTTTCTCCACAGAAACAATCACTAAATCAGCCACTTCTCTTTTTATCTCTTTTAAAATCTTGGCTTTTTCTTGCTGCATATTAGCTTTTTCCTGATTGATAATCTGCCCAATTTCCTCTTTGGCCTTTGCAATAGTCTCTTTTTTTCTTTCTTCCGCCTGCGCGCCTGCTTTTTCCATAATAATATTCGCTTCCTTTTTAGCGTTGCTGATTGCTTTGCTGTATTTTTCATCTGTTCTGCTTAATTTTTTTTCTATCTTTTGCGCGTCATCCATACTTTTCTCAATCTTTTTCGTCCTGTCTCGCATTACTTTCATTAACGGTTTTAAAGCAAAAAAATATAAAACGCAAAAAACAATAGCAAAATTAATAATTTGCGCTATAAGTAATTTAATATCTATATGAAATGTTTCAATTAAATTTTCCATAAAAATAGCTTAATAATCTTATCACTGCCCCGAAATGGAGCAGTACATAAAACTACTACTTGCAATCCGTAGCTTTAGCGAAGGATTATTTTATGCCAAAAGCAATTACTAATGCGTAAATAGCAATAGCTTCGGCAAAAGCAGCGGCCAAAAGCATTGGCACTAAAATTTTACCGGCCGCTTCTGGATTTCTACCAATGGCTTCCATGGCTTTAGCGCCAATAAAACCAATACCCAGTCCCGGTCCAATTGAACCAATGCCAATAGCCAAAGCTTTAGCTAACATTACATTTTCCATATATTTTGGTTACAAATACACAAATCTAACCACAAATTTCACAAATATTTGTATTATTTGTGTATGATTTGTGAATTTGTAATATTAATTAATGTTCTTCCGCGCTCGTACTCATCGTAAGATACGCCAATATAAGCATAGCAAATATTAACGCTTGAATCAAGCCAACAATAATTTCTAAAAACATAAATGGGATTGGCAGGCCAAAAGCCAAAATTGCGGCCATTGAAGCTATTAGGACTTCTCCGGCAAAAATATTGCCAAACAGCCGAAATGACAAACTAGCTACTTTGGCAGCCTCGCCGATTATTTCAATTAAGCCCACAAACGCCTTAATTGGATTAACTATCAAAACAGCCGGATCTTTTATTACTTTTTTGGGTATTTCTAATAACACTTTAATATTAATAAACTTATTTAAATAACGCCAAGCCCCAATTGTTACTACGCCAAAAATATGGCTTGCAACAACGCCGATAATCGCTAAGGCCAATGTTGTGTTTAAATCAGCCATACCGCCCCGAAAATATGGCACAAACATTTGTTTGCCATGTTCTGAAACCACTTGTCCGATTGAACCGACTCCCGGTAAAAGCCCCATCCAGTTTGACAATAAAATTATAATAAAAAAAGCAAATACTAAAGGAAAAAAATTCAAAGACTTATCTCTTGAGCCGGTTACAGAATCAAACACCCCAAGAAACCATTCAATAATTATTTCCATAACATTCTGAAAACCTTTTGGAATCATTTTAATTCTATGCTTTAAAAACAAACTCACAACCAAAACTATTAACACAACCAGCCATGTATTGAACAAGGAATTAGTTACTGGAAAATTGCCAAAATGAAAAATCGGCTCGGCAAACAAAGTATGTTCGTGGTGAATTTCTGTATGTATTCCAGCTGGATTATGGCTTTCTGTTTGGTAAGACATAAATAATTAAGATGCAAGGTGTAATAACTAAACAAATTTAAAATTCAAAATTTCAATCCGCCAGCTGGCGGATTGTAATTTCTTAATATTTATTTGGAATTTGGCGCTTTGAATTTTAAGTTTTTTATATTTTGGTTATTTTTTTCTATCTTTCCATACTCTTCCTTGACAATCTTTACTAACCCAAAAATAGATATTAAAAAAGCAAAGCCGACAATTACTAAAAAAAGGATTGGCTCTGTGTTATATCTTTTATCCAACCACCTGCCAACAAACAAAGCCGATATCACAGGTATTGCAATCCAGGCTGACATGCGGGCAAACATTACCATGGCCGGCTGCCACCATGCCTGTTCTGAATTATTTTTAGATGGCTTATTATTATTCTCTGCCATATTTCAAACAAAATAAACAAGGACATTATCGTCCTTGATATAAATCTAACTAAAATAAATGTGCCTATAAGTTATCCTCTTTACACTCTTATTATTTTATAAATTCCTAAAA
>JAYEOU010000086.1:0-2413 GCA_034723335.1 Patescibacteria group bacterium | reverse complement strand
AATATTTTAGCAAATAAATATAAAATGCCTGTTAAATTATTGATTTGCGGGGCTGGCGAAGATGAAAAAAAATTAAAAAATTTAGTTAAGGATTTGAAAATTGACGATAAAATTTTGTTTTTAGGGCAAATTGACCATAATGGCTTGCCGAAATATTTGTGGGTCAGCGATGTGTTCTGCCGGCCATCACTATCCGAGGGATTGGGCAATTCTTTTTTAGAAGCCATGGCTGCTGGATTGCCGGTTGTTGGCACTGCTGTCGGCGGCATTCCGGATTTTTTGTTTGATAATAAAACCGGCTGGTTTTGCAAAGTGAAAAATTCAAAAAGCATTGCCGAGAAAATAGAATATATTTTGGATGAAAAAAATAAATATGAAGTAAGGCGGGTTGTTGAAAGCGCTAAAAAATTAGTGGAAGAAAAATATAATTGGGATAAAATCGCTGTAAAATTTAAAGAAATATTTAATAAATTTTAATGTCATTCCTGTAGATGTTTACCCCGTTAAATAAAGCCGTTGATGAAATCGGCGGTAGTAAATTAGTCGCAGTCGGTGGTTTAAAGCCACCGACAGGCGACACATATTTAACGGGGTTTACTAATTCGCTGACAGATTTTAGTATAAATCCTACCTTTGTCATTCCTGAAAATTTTGGAGCGGATGCGGAAAAATTTATCAGGAATCCAGAGGTTAGCAACAAAAATGAGTATTTATAAAAATTTTAGAAATTATCTTCGTTCATTAAGCCCGTTCTATTATAGGAAAGCAAATAGATATAAAATTCCGATTAAATATGTAATTTCAGGATGTACGGCGGCTTTTGTTGATTTGGTTTTATTGTGTATTCTTATTGATGTATTTAAAGTGTATTATTTGCTGTCAGCCAGCATAGCTTTTTTGGCTGCTTTTTTTATCAGTTTTTATCTTCAGAAATTTTGGACTTTTAGAGATAACAGCAACAGGAGAATTTATCAGCAGATGTTTTGGTATTTTTCAGTCGGCATAGTGAATTTAGGAATCAATGTTGCGGGAATGTATATTTTAATTGAACATATTTTTACAAAATTTATTTATCTTGGAAAATTTAATATTACTTATATTTTGTCGCAAATTATGATGGGCGCTTTTATCGCAGTGGGCAGTTTTTTGGTTTACAAATTTGTGATTTTTAAGAAAAAAAAGAAAGCGCTGAAAGAAAGCAAAAACAACAAATTAAAAGTTTTAATTGCTACAGGCATATTCCCGCCGGATATTGGCGGGCCCGCAACTTACGTGAAAGCGTTGCGCGAGGAATTGCCAAAGCTGGGGTGTGAAGTAAAAGTGGTTACATATGGCTTTGCCAGAAAACAGAAAACAGAAAACAGAAAACAGCTATACGAATTATTTATAGTTGATAGAGAGCAGAATATTTTATTTAGATATATTAGATATTTTTGGCAGGTTTTTAAATTAGCTGGCTGGGCGGACGCGGTTTATGTTCAAGGTCTTGTTGGTGAAGGGTTGCCGAGTTGGTTTGCTTGTAGATTAAGACGCAAGAAGTATATTTTAAAAATTGTCGGTAATTATGCATGGGAGCAGGGCAGGCAGAGATTTGGCGTGCGTGAACTATTGGATGATTTTCAAAATAGAAAGTATGGATGGCAAGTTGAATTGATGCGCAAAATACAAAGAATAGTGGCGCATGGAGCGCAAAAAATTATTACACCAAGCAATTATTTAAAAAGAATTATTCAGCAATGGGGCATTAAAGATAATAAAATTAAGGTTATTTATAATTCAGTAGAAAAGGTTGATTTACATATTACTCATATTACTAAAGAGGAAGCTAAAAAAGAATTAAATTTGACAGGCGATATTATTTTATCGGTCGGAAGGCTTGTGCGGTGGAAAGGTTTTGACTTGTTAATTAAATTAATGCCGGAATTACTAAAGATTAATCCGAATTTTAAATTAGTTATTATAGGCGGCGGACCGGAAAAAAAGACACTAGAATTAATAATCAAAAAATTAAAAGCGAGTAATAGTATAAAATTGACAGGCAGTTTAGAACAGCAGGAATTATGGCGCTATATGCGGGTGGCGGATATGTTTGTTTTAAATACCGGTTATGAAGGATTGCCTCATATAATTATTGAAGCAATGCAAATTGGAATTCCTGTGATTGCTTCTAATGTTGGAGGCAATCCGGAAGTAATTGAAAATAATAAAACAGGATTATTAGTTGAATACAATAATAAACAGCAAATTAGAAACGCTATTTTAGAATTATGGAAAGATAAAGAAAAGGTGGAGAAGTTAAAAAATGAAGCTAAAATAAATTTATCAAAATTCAATAAAGAGAAGATGATAAATAATACTGTTCAAATTTTAAAGCAATTATGAAAATTTTAAGCATTGGTTTAGACAATTCAGT
>JAYEOU010000085.1:0-2465 GCA_034723335.1 Patescibacteria group bacterium | reverse complement strand
TGGCGACTATTCATAATTTGCATTTTATGTTTGATTTTTTTGAGAAAATAAGGCAGAATATTAGAGAAGGGAAAGCGATATAGTTTTTTGTTTTTTAACAATTTTTATTAAAAAAAGGGGGTATTGGATTATGGTTGATGTTGCGGATAGTTTTTATACGGGGGAGAAAGATGCGGAGGATATTTACAGAAAATTTAACAGAAGCATCATTAGTGGGGAAGAAAGAAACGAGCGCTTGCAACCCATTCGATCGACATTGTTTTTTTGTTACAATTTTGCCGGGCATAAAAATGGCCAAAGAGTAGTGTCAAAACACCCGGGCAAATGTCCAGAATGCGGGAGAGATCTAGAAAAGGGAGAAAGCAGGGTTTCTCTATAACATAATAACCAACAAAAGCGGCCAAAACAAGGCCGCTTTTTTACTTTAATCTGTTTGCGTGTTAGAATAAAAACAATGCTTAAATTATTTAATACTCTAACGAGAAAAGTTGAAATATTCAAACCGATTAAACGAAAAAAAGTCGGAATATATTCCTGCGGTCCGACTGCCTATAATTTCGCCCATATTGGAAATTTCCGCGCTTATATTTTTGCCGACCTTTTGAAGCGTTATTTAAAATATAGCGGTTTTGCGGTTAAGCATATTATGAATATTACGGATGTTGATGACAAAACAATAAGAGATAGCCAAAAAAGCGGCCAGACCCTTAAAAAATTCACCCAATTTTACACAAAAGCGTTTATTAAAGATATGAATTCGCTGAACATTGAAATGCCTGACATCTTGCCAAAAGCGACTGAACATATTTCTGAAATGGTAAGCTTGATTAAAAAATTGCTCAAAAACGGCTCCGCCTACGAATCCAACGGTTCAATATATTTTAACATTTCAAGGTTTAAAAAATATGGCGAATTAGCCCAATTTAAAAAAAGAACATTGAAACAAAACGCCAGCGAACGGTTGAATATTAGCGACGAATACGAAAAAGAGGAAATAAATGATTTTGTCTTATGGAAAGCGCGGCAAAAAGAAGACGGGGATGTTTTTTGGGATACCGAAATCGGAAAGGGAAGGCCTGGCTGGCATATTGAATGTTCGGCGATGTCAATGAAGTATCTGGGAAAAAGTTTTGATATTCACACAGGGGGAACGGATTTAATTTTTCCGCACCACACAAACGAAATAGCGCAGTCAGAAGCGGCGACGGGAAAAAAATTCGTTAATTATTGGCTTCACAACGAGCACTTATTGGTTGAAGGCAAAAAAATGAGCAAGTCGCTTGGGAATTTTTATACATTACGGGATATTCAGGAGAAAGGATATAACTTGCTTTTATTGCGGCTGGTTTTGTTGAAAACCCATTATCGCAAAATTTTGGATTTTTCTTTTAATGATTTTAAAGAGACGGAATTAATCGCGGAAAAGTTTTTGAACTTTTTAATCAATCTTTCTTTTGTAAGTAAAAAAAGAGAAAATAATTTGGATATTAAAAACATAATACTGCGAAGCAAGGAAAAATTTAAAGAAGCAATGGATAATGATTTAAATATTAGTTTGGCTTTAGCGTCCGTTTTTGATTTGATGGAAGAAATTTATAAAGTGAGGGAATTAATATCTATTAAGCAAGCGGAAGAAATCAAAAAATATATTTTTGAAATTGATTCTGTTTTAGGATTTATTAAACCTCTTTATAAGCAATATCAAGAACGGTTAAATAAAATTGTTGATAATAAAACAACTCAAATGATAATTAAAAAAAGAGAAGAGGCGAGGAATAATAAGGATTATTCCAAAGCGGACAAAATGAGAAATGATTTATTAAAAAGAGGAGTAGTTGTCGAAGATGCGGGAGGGGGATGCAGAATTATGTTATCCAAAATCGTGAAGTAGGCAAATTCATGTTGTTAGGTGAGGAGGTTTGTTTTTTGGAATGAGGGTAGGATTTACTTTAGGGCAAATTTATGTTAAAATATAAATATAATCAAACAAAAATATGGCAATTCCAAAATTTTTACAATCAGCTCTGTGGTCGTACAATTTAGAAAATATGGATATTAATAATAAAGCTGATAAAAGAATTATTATAGAACAAATTTTGAACTTTGGCACCTGGAAGCAATTAAAATGGCTGATTAATAACTGTTCTTGGAGAGAAATAAAACAAATAATTAAAAATCCATCGCCCGGACTTTGGATGGAAGATTCTTTAAATTATTGGTTAATATTTTTCGGTATTAAACTATCAAACGCTAAAAAAGAAAAAGCGATATTTAATCTATGGCCAAAATCTACTTAAATATTTTAGATAACAAAAGATTGAAAATCTTAAAACAACTTAAGTTTACTCGCAAGCTAAAAATGTATTTAGCTGGCGGCACTGCTTTAGCTTTACAGCTTGGCCATCGCACTTCAGTTGATTTTGATTTTTATATTCCTAAAGAATTTAAAAAAGGTGAGTTAATAA
>JAYEOU010000084.1:0-2650 GCA_034723335.1 Patescibacteria group bacterium | reverse complement strand
CCTACTGCTAAATTGTATTTATTCAGATCAACTTGTTTTTGATCATACGGTAGGACTAGTTCTATCATTGGATCACCCAGAAGTGCACAACCATGAGTAAGTGCAACTCCTACACCGCTAAAGTTATAAGCAGCAAAAAATTTAGCTTTTGTAAAGTTAACGATTTCACCGATGGTAGGTATTTGTTTGTCAAAAATAGCTTCAGTAAGATATTTACCAAAAATTAAGTCAGAGATATGAAACAAAGTAAAATAAAAATTTTATTTCTAGACCATGCACCATTTGTTGGCGGCGCCCAACTTTCTTTAATTCAGCATTTAGAAAAAATAGACAGAGAGAAATTTGATATTATAATTGGTTGTTCGGTTAAAGCTAAGGAATTAGGATTAACTGATCAATATGAAACACTAAATATAAGATATTATTTTATATCATTCGGACATTTAAAATCTTTTAATCTTTTTGTTCTATTTAGATTATTAAAAAGCGTTATTGAGGTTAGAAAAATTGTAAAGAAGGAAGATATTAAATTAGTTTTTGGCAATACTGTTCGGACAGATATAATTGGTAGTTTGGCGGCATTGTTGTTAAGAGTAAAAATAGTTTGGTTTATTCAGGATTATACTTTTCCAAAATTTTTATTTAATTTTTTAAAATTTATTCCAGAAAAAATTTTATATGTTTCAAAATCAATTGCTAATTATTATTCTGTTCAAATAAATAACAAGAATAAAGTTATTTATATTTGGAGAAATTTTTACAAAAGAATAGCAAAAATAACTAAAGAGCAGATTCAATTAAAAAGACAAGAATGGGGCGCAGACGATAATACGGTTGTTATAGGTTATATTGGAAGATTGGTCCATTGGAAAGGGCCCCAAATTTTAATAAAGGCAGTTGATATTTTGGCAAAACAAGAAATAAAAAATATTAAATGTGTCATTATCGGCTCTGGCAAGGGGCAGGAAACTAATAATGAACAAGATTTAAAAGATATAGTGAAAAGCAAAAAATTAGAAGATTATATTATTTTTACCGGCCATCAAAAAGACATCCCGCTTTGTATGTCTGTTTTAGATATTTTTTGTTTAACCTCAATTGAGCCAGAGCCTTTTTCATCAGTAGTGATTGAAGCAATGATGGCAAAGGTACCGGTAATAGGAACTAATATTGGCGGGACCCCAGAGATAGTTAAAAATGAAAAAACAGGGTTATTAGTTGAACCGAATAATGCTTATGAATTAAGCAAGTCAATAAAAAAACTTATAGATAAAGAATTATTAAAAAAAGAAATTACACAAAGAGCATATAATCATGTCATGAAGTATAACACAGGTGAACTTATTACCAAGAAGTTAGAAAATATTTACGAGCAGATAGTTTAAAGTTTTTATAAACAAACGATGCATCATCTGCCAACAATTAAACACTAAAATTATATTTATTGAATTTGGCGTAAAAATATTAAAATGTAAAAATTGCGGTCATGTTTTTTCTTCTTATGATGCTGAACCAGACTACGATGGATATTTTGGAGAGAAAGTTGAGTCGTCAGATCAATATTGATAATTTATTTGTCATAGCAAGAAAATAGTTTATGCTTTACTTAATTTTATTTTTCATTTTTTTATTCGGCCTTACTATCGGCAGTTTTTTAAATTGTTTGATTTGGCGCTTGCGCAAGGGCGAGGGGATGCTTAACAGGTCTTACTGCCCAAAATGCAAAAAGCAGATTGTATGGTATGATAATTTGCCGATTTTAAGTTTTGTATTGTTGCGCGGCAGATGCAGATATTGTAAACAGAAAATATCTTGGCAATATCCAGCGGTGGAATTAATCACGGCTGTACTTTTTTTAATTTCATTTATTGTAAATTTACAGCCATTAATTATTAATACATTTCCAAATTTTCAATTTTCAATCCGCCAGCTGGCGGACAATTTTCAATTAATTTCTAATTTCCAATTTCTAAACTTCTCACTTCTCACTTCTCACTTCTCACTTCTCATTTTAAGAGATTGGTTTTTAATTGCCGTAATGATAATTATTTTTGTTTATGATTTGCGCTGGTATTTGATTTTAGACAAAGTTGTTTTGCCCGCTTGTTTTGCTGTTTTTATTTTTAATTTACTGCTTGGATTTTCCTCCCAAGGCGGATTTCCAAATTGGCATAATTTGCTGATTTCTGGTATAATAGGAAGTAGCTTCTTTTTATTTCAATTTATAATTTCCAAAGGAAAATGGATTGGCGGCGGAGATATTAGATTAGGGCTGTTAATGGGTTTGGCTTTGGGTTGGCCTAATGTAATGTTAGCTATATTTTTAGCTTATTTAATCGGTTCTGTTGTTGGCGTTGGTTTAATAATATCAGGCAAAAAACAATGGGGATCGCAAGTCCCTTTAGGCGTATTTTTATCCACAGCCACGGTGATTACTTTGTTTTGGGGACAGCAAATTTTAAATTGGTATTTTGGTTTGTTTTAAAACACTCCTTTAAGCTCAAAGCTCAAAGCTCAAAATGCAAGGTTTTAATTTCAAATGACAAATTATTCCAAATTATGCCAAATCAAATCCAAATATCAAATGACAAAAAGATTTATGATTTAGAAGAAAGAACGGCTAAATTTGGTAAAAATGTTATTGGATTTT
>JAYEOU010000083.1:0-2662 GCA_034723335.1 Patescibacteria group bacterium | reverse complement strand
GCAACAGTTGGTTTTTTATCTAATTCTTGACTATTATAAATATTTTGAATATGGCGGGAAATTCCGGATTTATCAGTATCAAAAAGCTCCGCAATTTGATTAAGCGAAAGCCAGACAGTTTCATTTTCCAAACGAACTTCTAATTTCGCCTCCCCATCTTTGGAATTATAAATAATGATTTTGCCATCGCCTATTTTTTTATTTTTAGTCATATATTTATTTACACGCGAACTAACAAAAATTTTGCTTATTCTTTATCCTGTTTTACAGACTTGCAGACTTTTTCAACCACGATTAATTATCAACTCTAACTGCTCCTTCTTTGTTAATTTTTTTCCAAATTCTATTTATCCCCTCTATATGTTCTTGCTTTGTTTTTTCATCTGTTTGAGCATTTCTTACTATGCCCGTCCACTCCTTAAGCATCAATATGGCACCTTCTCTTACCATATTTGAAAAATCCCGCGGACGAATAATAAAAGTTTTCCGTCCTTTTGCCAAAAAATCTTTTTGCCATTTTTGTCGTTTGTCTTCCGGCAAATTATTTTGGCACAAACAAATATAAGTATCCTCACATCGTTCACCCAAACCAAAAAAGTGGATCAAAGAATTGCGAAGTTTATAAAGATTATTACAACTTAATTCTTGCCATAGTTCTTTATAATATTCGTTTTTATCAGTAGCACAATAAGTGCTATACCAAGATTTAGCCCTTTCGTTGGTTTGTCCCGAACAATCCCTGTATTCATACCAATAATTTGCTAATACATCTATTAAACTAAAGGCAATAATCATTTGCACGCGCGCCGATATTAAATCGTTGCCATTTGAATCTTTAGCAACAACACAATGTGTTTCTTCTGATATCTCTTTAAAAAAACGAAAAACGGCATCATCGCGTTTTTTATGCTCTTTTAATAAAATTAACATTCTTTTATTTTCCATAATTTTTATTTAATTAACTAATAATTATTTTTATCCTCCCCAAACCTCCTCTAAAATTTTATTAATTCTATCCTCCGCCTGCTTTTTAAGTTCGCGGACTTTTTCAAGTGTTTCCATTTCTTTATCTAATCGCGCGACGATTTGTTTTTGGGTTTCGAGAGGAGGAACTGGATATTTAAAATTAGTCATAAATTCCTCAGGTACTCTTTTATGGCCTGATGCCCCTGTCATTTTTTCTTTGGCACAATCACGAAAATATTTTGTCCTTACTAAATAATAAATATATTTAGGCAGTGCCTTACTTTTTTCTGCTCTTATCACATGAAATTCTGTTGAACCAAAACCTACGCCATTTTTTAAATTCGCAACAAGAGCAGATTTGCCATTTTCCATGCAAGGCGTAATTTTAGCAAAAACTACATCGTCATTTTTAAAATAAGTGTATCCCTTTTTAACCTCTTGTAATTCTTTTTCAACAACATTAATAATCTTTCCAAGCTCATCACTGACAGCCTCCATTGATACAAAAGAAACTTTATCATTATCTTTTAAACCTGTAATATTTTTTCGTGGATTTAATTCAGCAAACTCGCTTATGTATTTTTTGTTAAAATTTTTAAAAACATCAAAATCTACTGCTAACCCAGAGCTAATCTTCTCCGCCCCCTCAATAATCCCTTTCTGCCTTTCAATTTTCTCCACAATCTCCTGCTGAACTTCAAGCGGCGGAAGTGGAATTTTAAGACTTAAAAAATCATCTGTCTCAACACTCCTTCTGCCAGTTGCACCAGCAACCATATTATTGATTTGATTATAAAAATTTGGTTTTGTAATTATAGCAATTAAAAATTCCTGTTTTACTAAATCAGTATTAATTTCAAAATAAGGAAAAGACGAAGTTACTATTGCGCTATCTAAATTTTCTGGCACAATTCCAAACGCGCCACTTCGCGCGTCAATTTTTGACATTATAAAATCGCCAGTGCTTACTTTATATTGTCCGTCTGTTTTAATTTCTTCTCCTAAAATTTCCTGTCTTAATATAACTCCTCTGCCATAAAGTTTAATTGTAATTTGTTTATACTTTTTGCCATTTTCTTTTTTAATTTTTTCTGATTTTACTTTTAGCAAATTTGATAAATTTTCAAATGGAAATTTTTGCGCCTCTTTTAAAATCTCCTCCAGCTCCTCTAACTTCTTATTTTTAATTTCCAACTTACTTAAATACTCCCTCGCGATATCCATTTCCAGCCCGCTTTCAGAATTGAACGACGCTAAAATTCGCAAAGCTGTTTTATCGTCCGCTTTTAATAATTCTTCATAGCGCGCTTCAATATTGCTGCCATTTTTAATTTTTATATCACAAAAAGCGTTTTGCCATTTTTTAATCTGCTCGTCTCTTAAACTGCTCCTGTAGTTCTGTAAATTAAAAGAATAAGAATGCGCTTTTTCAATTCGCTTGGCAGTTGTATTTTGAATATTGTTTTCCATCACATTGTCAAACTGCCAAACTTTTTCTTTGTATTGCTTTTTAGTAATTTTTTCTTTTTCCAATCGCTCGTTTAATTTTTCAACTTCCTTTTTCCTTTTCTCCGCAAACTTCTTTTTCAATTGCTCGGCTGTTTCAGTAATAATTCTCTGCTTTAAGCGCGGATCAATTTGCTTAATCCAGTCAGCTGGAACTGTAAAACAGTTTTTTGTCTTTGGCGGAATTTTT
>JAYEOU010000082.1:0-2675 GCA_034723335.1 Patescibacteria group bacterium | reverse complement strand
TTTGTTGTGCTGTTTTTACCAAATGGATTTTCTGGATTGTAAAAACGACGATTCATCTGCCCTCCTGAAGAAAAAGTTCTCATTATTGAAATTGCTCCTGTGGCCTCTAGTCTGTCAGCGTCTTGAAGAATTTTTGATTCAAGCGTAGATGCTTTAATGCTTTTTGAAAAAGAGCATTGCTTTATGCATTCAGTGACTGATTTTATTTTATGTTTAGGATAAAGTTTAATATTTCTTAATATACCTTCAGCATATTTTGAACTTTCATCTGTTTCGTGTTTGCTTCTCGGGTCATCTTTTCTGTAAACGATTATATCATGAAAGATTGCCGCTGGGACTAGAACATCAAGATCAGCATTTTCTTGTTTACCGATTAATTTAGCTAAATTTAAAACACGTAACACATGATTGAAATCATGCGAGGGATCGGTTTTTGTTTGATATTTTTTAGCAATTTTTAGTAGTTGTTTTTCTATCTCTTTGTCCATAATTAATATCTTAAGTTAGATTTTAATAAATCCTGTAATCTTAAGAAAAAATTCGAATTTTGTCAAGGTCTGTGATAATAATGTCAAAGCAATATGATAATGTCATAGTACAGCAATTTAGAAATGTCATACCTGCTAATTTTTGTGCCATAATGTTTAGATAATAATTAAATATTAATCTAAACAAAATTATGGCTCAAAAACTAATAAGTATGTCAAAAAAGGAGCTGTCAAGGTATGAAATCATTAATGATTTAATTGGCGGCAAAATTAACGGTACAGACGCGTCTAAGCAGATAGGAGTATCTGTAAGGCATATAAAGAGGTTAAAGTCCAAGGTGGGCAAATATGGGGCAAAGGGCTTAATCCACAAAAGCAGAGGCAGGGCAGGCAATAGGAAATTAGATCCTGAAATTATTAAAAAAGCAAAAAAGTATTTAAAAGAACAATATCATTTTTGCGGTCCAACTTTTGCCTCTGAAAAATTAGAAGAAAATTATGGCATTAAAATCAACAAGGAGACACTAAGGCAAATAATGGCGAAAGAGGGGCTATGGAAGATTAAACCGAAAAAGCAGCCAAAAAAAGGCATGTCTGGAGAGTAAGAAAAGACAATTACGGCGAAATGCAGCAGTTTGATGGAAGCTATCATAATTGGTTTGGCGAAGATGAATACTGCCTGCTGTTATCCGTTGATGACGCTACGGGAAAAATAACTCATGCTAAATTTGATTATAACGAAGGGGTTGTTGCCGTGTTTAAATTCTGGAAAGAATATTTTAATCAAAACGGCCTGCCATTAGCTATTTATTTAGATAAATTCAGCACGTACAAGGTTAATCATAAAAACGCTGTTGATAACAAAGATTTAATCACTCAATTTGAAAGAGCCATGAATCAAGCTGGAGTTAATCCGATTACGGCTCATAGCCCGGAAGCTAAAGGCAGGGTGGAAAGAATGAATGGAACATTGCAGGACAGATTAGTTAAGGAATTAAAACTGGCAGGCATTACAACCATAGAAAAAGCCAATGAATTTCTGAAAGAATATATCCCTAAATTCAACGCTAAATTCGAGGTTGCTCCAAATAGAAGAGCTGATTTGCATAAAAAGTTAAGCAAAACAATAAAAGAAAAATTGCCACAAATATTTTCAATACAGGATAAAAGAAAAGTAATGAATGATTATACAATTATGTTTGAAAATAAATTTTTTCAGCTAAACGAAAAACAGCCGACAACTGTCTACAAAAAAGACACAGTGATTGTAGAAAAACACTTGAATGGAGATATTAAGATTAATTTAAAAGAGCATTATTTGGATTATACAGAATTGCCGGAAAGGCCTAAAAAAATAATTAATATAAAACTGCCGGCATTAACAATCAGAAAGCAGTCAAGTTGGAAGCCGCCCATAGATCATCCATAGAGAAAGCAATTTTTATTAAATCGGCAAAAAATGTGTCCACAGAATGCGTTCTAACGCGTGTAATGAGGGCTTAATGATGTTTGATGCCTGTCTGCCCCGTTAGATAATTTATCTAACGGGGTCTGCCAAAAATATTTTTCAACTTAACTAATTTAACGTGGTATGACATTTCTAAATTGCCCAAACTATGACATTTCTAAATTGCATTGACAGGTCTGTGATAATAAGAGCGTAGAGGGTATAATACATAATGTGATTGAAGCTAAAATTGTAATTCGGAAATTTTTTAAATATTTTCGGACAAAATACAGGTTGACATTTTGCAGAGCTATATTATAATAAAAATATAATTATTATGGATTACGAAATTTTCTTTCCTTACGAAAGGGAGGGGGAATAAATAAAATTATATGGAGCCAATCGCAGAAGAAATTCTACAATTAGTAAAAAAGAAAATGGCTGAACAGGGCGGCTATGATCGCGCCGCTTACAAGCAGTTTGTTGAGGAGACTATTGATTATTTTCAAGAAAAAGGCAAGCTGACCGATGATGATAACATAGAATTTATTGAGGATCGGCTAATGGATATGTGGGAAATTGCGCGGGATGAATTTGCGCGCAAGAAATAATCATTAGACTTGTCGCGTAATTATTTTTTACTGCAATTTCCAAATTTTGGTCAAATTTTCCAAAAATTTTTTCAGCTTAGCTTAGGCTAAACCTCAAAAATTGTTTGAAAAATTATAACTCAAAATTTG
>JAYEOU010000081.1:0-2684 GCA_034723335.1 Patescibacteria group bacterium | reverse complement strand
ACCATTTCTCAAACAGTTGTCAATCTATCATCATCTTGTAATCTTATAAATGGGCTGTCACCAAATGCCAATTTTGGAATAAAAAATAATTTTTAATTTTTTTTATTGAAAATTGATTTATTAAAAATTTAATAAAAATTAAAAATTAAAAATTTATGGCAAATTGGTGTTTGGCGACAGCCACTTTATATCTACCCTCTGAGTTAATATTAATAATTTCATAATTTTTGCTCTATATATTCTTTAAAACTCAAAACTCTTTCTCTATCATCTGGATTAATTAAAAATGGTTCTACATCTAAAGATAAATCTTTCATATCCAACTTGCTAACTTTTTTTAATATTTTCCTTTTAAAATCATCTTTGCCTACGCCAAGCTCTTTCTTTAAAAAAACATAATCAGGATCTGCTAATCCAAACAAAAAAGAAACATCATAAAAATCACGTCCTTTTTCTCTTTTTCTTTGCAATATTGTTATTAATTTTTGAGATAAAATTATACTAGAAGGATTAACAAGCATCTTTCTGTAAATTCCAAAGCCGTTTAATGTATATATTTCCGGATTAAAATTTTTATTTTTCCGCACTGTATCAATACGAACTAAAATCTTTTCATCCTTATTAGCTGATAAACTATTATTAAATAATAAATTTGGAAATTTAATATAACAATGGTAAGCGCCTTTTTTTATTAATCTAAATTCTAAAATAAATCCTTTATTTTCCATATCAAAAATAACTTTCTCTATAATCTTGCCAAAACCGCTATAAGACAAACCTAAATTATCAAAATCCAAATCTTCTGAAAAACGAGAGCTATTGTAAACAACCCTTATGGCTGTTCCGCCAATAAAACTTAATTTCTCGCTATTTTTTTGTTTAAAAATAGAATCAAGCAACTCATATTGCAAATATTCTACTAATACTGCTTTTGAATTTTTTCTAAAAATCTCTTTACTATAATTTTTTTTTATCTGGTCTAATGTTAACATTTTATTTTAATATTAATTTTAATATTAAATCTAATTTTTTATTATTAGCCAATGAAGCAAACTTTTTTATTTTACTTTTATTTAACTTTTTAATTTCAAACTCATTTAATCTTAATTCATCAACATCGGCTTGATTTTTTATTTTTGATAAATTCAAATATAAATAATCAAATAAAGCCTTCTCTGGCTCAGCTATTAAATACACTTGCCCATTATCATTTATTTTTTTATAGCCAAAAAATAGTTCTTTTTTTATATGCCTAAAAACAAAAAGGCCAAATGAATTTTGGAAAGTTCTTGTTGCTTTCGTGGTAACTGAAACACAGTTATACACCATTTCAGGTATTAACCCATATTTTGACAATGCCCATTCAAGGCTAACATAGCTCGGCTGATATAAATTAAAAGCAATATATTCATTTCTTAATGTATTATTGTTCTCGGATAAAGCATATAAGCCATTTTTTATTTTTATTAAATAGCCCTTTTTAGTCCACATAGACAATTGGTATGGATAAACCTGTAAATTTAATAATTTTAAATCTTGCAATGAAAAAATAGGATCTTTAATTTTTTTTATCAATTCAATATATTTCATTTTATTATCATTTTTAATAATATTCTAAAATAAGTATATCACAAAATAACAAATTCTACAAATTTTCAACTGCTTTTGCCATCTCCCAGCTCTTTTTATATAATCCCAAAATATTCTCCTTGCTCGGCAATTTTAAAACCGCCTGCCGCGCGTTTTCTCCTAATCTTTTTCTCAACTCATTATCTTCTATTAATTTCAACATTGCATTTTCCAATTTTTTCTGATCACCAGCTGGAATTACAATACCGCTTACATTATTATAATCATTCGCATGGACGCCATTCGTAGTGGCGTGTTCAAATCCTTTTATAACCTCTCCAGCGCATCCCGCATCGGTCATAATAATCGGCAAGCCAAAACTCGCGGCTTCAATAACAGCCATTCCCCATCCCTCATAATTTGATGTCAATAAAAATACATCAGCTTGTCTATAAAATTTTTCCAAATCATCCTGCCAACCCAAAAATTTCGTGTAACGCATAACGCGTAACGCGTAACACAAATCTTTTAATTTTTCTTTTTCTTTGCCTTCGCCCACAATCCACAATTCTATTTTTTTATTCGCGGACACAAAATTTTGTGTCCCTACAGCATTCGCCAGCGCCTTTATCTGCATCGCAATATTTTTTACCTCCACCAATCTCCCAACTGTTAAAAATATAAATTTACCATCATTTTTTTGATTCTTAATTCTTAATTCGTAATTCTTAATTCTTGTATATATCGGCACTGCTGTAATTTTTTCCTCTTCAACGCCAAATTCACTAATCAAACGCCTTTTTAATCTTTGGCTGACAGTTCTAACCGCATTTGCTTTTGGAATAACAAATTTGGCAATCAGCTTGCGCAAACCGCAATATTTTTCAAAACCATGAACTTGAATTTCCAAACCTAATTTAAATTTTTTAGATAATAAAAATCCAATTAATGCTAAATAATATTGATCTTGAACCGTAATTATATCATATCCTTGATGGTTCTCAAGAACAAGCTTTTCTTTTTTTAATAATTTTTTTGCTGTTTTATAAATTTTAAACAAAGCAACTATTTTATTGCCTGTGCCAACACCGACAGCAAGCGCTTTCTCCGACAAA
>JAYEOU010000080.1:0-13746 GCA_034723335.1 Patescibacteria group bacterium | reverse complement strand
ATTATATTATAATTATAGCACGATTTTGCCTAAAATTAAATGAAATATTGGGGATAAGTTATAATTAAATGATTTAATGTTTCCGTATATTTATCAATTTTGTTAAAAGAATTTTTAGACAGCCTGCGGCTGTTATGCGAAGTCGCGCAGCGAAGCGGAGCGACGAGCAGAACAGGCGAGCGGAGCCGCACCACATTATGCCGAAAGGAGCGCAGCGAAGCGGAGCGATTTCGGCATAACAAGTTATATGCGAACTTATTGTTTTTTTATTAAAAATTAGTTAAAATAATTATATAAACTTCTAATCAGAACGCTTTATGAAAGGAAATTATCAATATACAAGCAAAGATCCAATGTTTAAACTTGGACAAGAAATGAGAATACGCAATTTTAGCCCTAAAACTATTCACACCTATTTGTATTATAACAAAGAACTGCTAAGATTTGCAAGTTATAAATCGCCAAAGGAAATTAATAAGCAGGACATAAAAGATTATTTGGATTTTTTATTTAGTAGTGGCAAATCAGCGTCAACAGTTAATTTAGTTATCAATGCGTTAAAGTTTTATTATGAGCAAATTTTGCAAAGGAAATTTTTTATCCCAAATATTGGGATTAAACGGCCTAAAAAAGACAAAAAACTGCCAATAGTTTTATCAAAACAAGAAATAATTAGAATGATTGCGGCAACTGATAATTTAAAGCATAAATTGATAATTCAAATTTTGTACGGCTCAGGCTTAAGAGTGAGCGAAGTTGTTAGTCTGCGGATCAATGATATTGATTTTAACCGCAGAATGATTATAGTTAAAGCAGGCAAGGGAAGAAAAGACAGAATGACAATTTTATCAAAGCAGATTCTAAAAAATATTGATAAGTATTTAGAGCAATACCATCCTTTGGTTTATTTATTTGAAAGTTATGAAGCAGGTAAAAAAATGAATATCCGTTCAGCGCAAAAAGTTGTTATGGACGCAGTAAAGAAAGCTGGCATTAGCAAAAAAGCAAACGCTCATTCCTTGCGCCACAGCTTTGCCACGCACCTTCTTGAAGCCGGAACTGATATAAGATATATACAGGCATTATTGGGGCATGTTCGGCTGGAAACAACGCAAGTATATACCAAAGTTGCTAATAATAAATTAAGGGACATTGAAAGCCCCCTGGATTAAAATGAAAAATTGGATAATAAAATTAAGAATATTTTTGTGTCTGATTTTAGCAGGCATTGTTGGCTGGCTTTTATATATGGCTGTGTTGCCGAGCGGAAAAATTATTTATATCAATGATTTTTCAAAATATAATTATTTTATCAGCAAATTATCGCCAAAAGAAAGAATTGTAGAGACGCAATCCGTAGAGACGCATTGCAATGCGTCTCTACGGCGAATTATTGGCGATCCGGTTTATTTTTCATTGCGCGCGCCGAGAAAGTTTAATAAGGCAAAATTGATTTTGAAATATCGGCAATGTAGAGACGCATTGCAATGCGTCTCTACATTGCAATGCGTCTCTACATTGCCTGTTATTGAAGCAGGGGTTTTGGTTGACAAAACAATCTGGCGGTATGATTTACAGCCGATTGAGAATAAAATTATTAATGATTTGGCAATGGTTTGGAGTGTGATAGATGAAAATGGCATAATGTTGTTGCAGCGTGAAAAAAAATATAACAGCATCGATGAATTTTTAAATGATTTACCGAATAGGAATGAAATTGCTTTGTATAATTATGATTTAAAACAGGAATTTTTATTGGAGAATTATGCGCAGATTGGCATTGTAGGGACACAAAATTTTGTGTCCCTACGCGGTCCTTATCAATTTTACACCTACATTAAAGATGAAAATTTGGATTTTGTTTTTTTATTTCAAGATTTAAATAAAAATAAAGACAGTGATCCAATTGATTTACATCTATATTATGATAACCAAATGATTGACAGTAGGCATTTAGATGATGACGGCATTGCTCAAGATAATAATGAAATTACTGTGGAGCGGGAAATAGAATTAAAATTAGCTAATCTGCCAGAGGGAATTTATAAAATTGAATTACGGGTTAATGATGATATAGTGACAAAAAGCATAACAACCAAACAACAAAAAATGGCTTTTATTAATAAATTATGGCTGGCAGACAGCGGTAATAGCGATATTAATTTATACACTGACAGCAAGCTGATTAACGCGCAAACAGTTAACCCAAGCAGTTTGCAGACTGTTAAAATAACCTCTTCAGCACTAAGTGCTGCAGCAGCACTTAGTGCTATAAATATTGAGCAAACCTATAAGCAATTTAGCGTAATCGTTAGCAGCAGTATAACAAAATTGACATTAGAAAAAGATGATGTTATTTTGTCCGGCAATGGTGTTTTTAGTTTTAATGAAAATAGTTTAATAAATCCTGATTTTAAAAAAGTTGATTCTTATTTGGATATTGATAATGATGGTATTAATTATATATTGGCAGAATATAATTTACCCGAAGAAGATGATGGCTGGAAAATTGCTTTTGCCGAGCTTGATTTAACGCAAGCATATCGTGAAAATGGCCCGCGCCTAATTGGCGGGGCAGGCAAATACAGTTTTTTGATTTCTATTCCCGGATTGCGGGCGGATGACAAGATTGATGATTGGGTGGAGCTTGGAGAGATTAGGGTAGAGCTGGAAGGAGTGAGTTTGTATGATAAAATATTTAAAAATTTTAAATGACAAAGCTCAAATATCAAATCATCCGCCAGCTGGCGGATTGATATTTGAAATTTTATTTTTTATGTTTTATTTAATTTTAAAAGAATTGTTTTATGCGCTAACCGGAGCGTTAGCAATTTTTATTATAATGGAAATATTTTGGCCTGGCATTGTCTTAGCATACATTAATATCAACTGGGTATTGATATTTTGGCTGGTTATTGGTATAGTGATATTAATAACAAACAGTAAATGGCAGATAACAATAATTAAATAGTGCTATTGTTTTAACATTGATATAATTGACATTGAAATACAATAGAAATACATTGAAATACAATTGTATCTTTACTGTATTTCTATTGTATTTTCATAATTATGCATAAAATTTCACCATTTAACATTTTTTTCTTAATTTTGCTATTTTTGTGGGCTAGCGCCGGTTCGCGGCTGGCCACTATTTTATTTATTATTTATCTTATTTTTGCTTTAAAAAATTTAAATATATTTCAGCCAGGATGGTTTAATAAATTACATGCTGGGTTTGAAAAAAATAAATTTATGGATCAAACAATTAATATTGACACAACAAAATTAAAACAAATGCCTGTTAATGCCAAAAAAGCGGTTACTGGCATAGTAGCCGGAGTTTTATTGCTTTGGCTGTTTTTTGCTTCAATTGTAATTGTGGACGCTGGAGAAACAGGAGTTTATTCATTATTCGGCAAAGTTAAAGCCGAAGAGCTGTCTTCCGGGTTTCATCTTGTTATACCATTGGCCAAAGTAACCAAGATGAGCGTTAGAACTGAAGAGTATACTATGAGCATTACTGAGGGCGAAGGCAAGAGAACCGGAGCTGACGCTATCACTTCCTTAACTAAAGAGGGCTTAAGCGTTGACTTGGATATTACCGTGCTTTATCATTTAAATAAAGAGCAAGCGTCAGATGTTTATAAAGATGTGGGGTTAAAATATGAGGAAAAAGTTATTAGGCCCGGGATTAGGACATCAATTCGCGATATTATTGCCCAATACGAAGCCAAGGATATTTATTCGGAAAAACGGCAGGAAGCGGCTAAAAGGATTCTTGATGATCTTAAAACCCAGCTTGAATCGCGCGGAATCATTACTGAAGATGTGTTGTTGCGGAATGTTGTTTTGCCGGCTAATTTAGCCAATGCGATTCAGGAAAAATTGCAGGCAGAGCAGGAGGCGGAGAAATATGATTTTATTTTAAAAAGGGAAGAAAAAGAAAAACAAAGAAAGATAATTGAAGCAGAAGGCCAGCGGGACGCGCAAAAAATTATTAATCAAAGCTTAACAACTAATTATTTGTATTATCTTTACATTAAAGAACTAAAAGAAAGAGAAGGAACGATTTATGTGCCGACAAATCCGAGTACGGGGATGCCGTTGTTTAGGGAGCTTGGGCGATAAAATTTTCAATTTTCAATCCGCCAGCTGGCGGATTAGAAATTAAAAATTAATTTTTTATGATTCAAGGAGTAATAATAAAAAAATTAAATAGATACAAAGATGTCCGCGGTTGGTTAGTAGAGATTTTTCGTAACGACGAAATAAATTTTAGGCCTGCAATGAGTTATGTTAGCGTAACAAAGCCAGGCGTGATTCGGGGTCCGCATGAGCATGTTGAGCAATCTGACTGCTTTGTTTTCATCGGGCCTGGCGATTTTGAATTGCATCTTTGGGATAGACGCCAAAGAAGGCGAGATGCGCGAATCTCGCCTTCAGAGAATGAATATATGAAATTGGAAGTTGGTGGAAATAATCCAACAATGGTGATTGTGCCGCCGGGCGTGGTGCACGGTTATAAATGCGTTTCTGATTGCGATGCTTGGTGCATAAATTTGCCGAATAAATTATATAAAGGCGATGGCAAAAAAGAAAAAATTGATGAAATAAGATGGGAAAGTAGAGATGATTCACCATATATTATAAAATAATATGCAAATAGACATTAAAGCAACCAATATTAAATTAACTCCTGAAATTAAAGATTATGTTCAGGAGAAAATGGATATGCTGGAAAAGTATTTAGCAAGCATTCAAGTGATTAATGCGGATTTTGAAGTGGCAATGACTACCCGGCGCCATAACAAAGGAAAAATTTATCGGGCCGAAGCAAATTTAGTAGTGCAGGGCGATTTATTGCGTGTTGAAAAGACTGAAAAGGATTTATTTAAAGCGATTGACAAAGTCAAGGATCATTTGGCGCGGTCTATTCGCAGATATAAGGAGAAAAGGATTGATAGGAACAGGAAAGCGGAGTAAAATTTCAAAGAGTAATCAGTCCACATAATATTTCAATCCAAATTATTATTAGTTTGTAATTAGATATGATGAGAGGTTGGCTAAAATAAATAAATTTTATTTCACTTGCGTTACGCAAAATTGGGACCGAAAATTTTTTATTTGTGGTATAATTTAAATATGCAATCATTATTTCATAAAAATATCAATATTATATAACTTTAGACCGAAAATTAATGGAAGAAAGTTTAACCCTTTCTCATAAAGAACAAAAAGAATTTTTGATTAAAAAAGGCGTTAAAGAGCCCATATTTTCAAATTTTATTTATAACAAAATTTGATTTTTTAGGAGATAAATTATATAATAGCGTTATGTTGCAATTATTATCACGCTTAAGCGTGTTTTTTATATGAAAATTTTAAATATATTTTTTAAAGATCCAAATGTAAAAATAATTAAGTCATTACAGCCGATTGTTGATAAAATTAATAGCTTAGAAAGCAGATTTAAGAAAATGAGCGATAAAGAACTGCGGGGTATGACCGAGGAGTTTAGAGAGATGCTGGGAGTTAAGGCGCTGCCCCATACATCGTCTTTGCAAGGGGATGGAGAAATTTCCACTCCTTATGAAAGGGGGGGCGAAGGGGAAGTTCTGGACGACATTTTGCCAGAGGCGTTTGCTGTTGTCAGGGAAGCGGCCAAAAGAGCATTGGGTCAGAGGCATTATGACGCGCAGTTGATCGGCGGCATTATCTTGCATCAAGGCCAGATCGCGGAGATGAGAACCGGCGAAGGCAAGACTTTAGTGGCGACTTTGCCATTATATCTGAATGCTTTAACCGGCAAGGGCGTTCAGTTGGTAACAGTTAATGATTATTTGTCCAGGGTTGGCGCTGGCTGGATGGCGCCGGTTTATCATTTGCTTGGCTTAACCATCGGAGTGATTATTCATGATGCCGCGCTTATTTATGATCCTGAATATACTGATGAATCGCAATATGACGAGCGATTAAAACATTTTAGGGCAGTAGAGCGCGCAGAGGCGTATAAATGCGATGTTTTGTACGGCACTAATAATGAATTTGGTTTTGATTATTTGCGGGATAATATGGCTCCGAGCATAGACAGGATGGCGCAGAGGGAACTGCATTACGCTATTGTTGATGAAGTTGATTCTATTTTAATAGATGAAGCGCGCACCCCTTTGATTATTAGCGCTCCGGCGGAAGAATCAACTGGCAAGTATTATAAATTTGCTCAATTAGTGCAAAGGTTAAAAGAAAATGAAGACTATAATATTGATGAAAAAATGCGAGTCGCTACTTTAACTGAAGCAGGCATTGGCAGAATGGAAAAATGGCTGGGCGTTGATAATATTTATACTTCCGGCGGCATTCGCGAGGTTCACCATATTGAGCAAGCGCTTAAAGCCCGCACATTATTTAAACATGACCGCGATTATGTCGTAAAGGACGGCGAAGTGATAATTGTTGATGAATTTACAGGCCGGTTAATGCAGGGCCGTCGCTATAGCGAGGGTTTGCATCAGGCGATTGAGGCGAAAGAAGGCGCGCAAATTCAGCGTGAAAGCCAAACTCTGGCTACAATTACTTTTCAAAATTATTTTAGAATGTACAATAAGCTGGCTGGCATGACAGGAACGGCCATAACCGAAGCTGAAGAATTTGCCAAAATTTATAATTTAGAAACAGTAATAGTTCCGACGAATAAGCCGATGCAAAGGCAGGATATGAATGATTTAATTTACCGTACGGAACAAGGCAAATTTAAGGCAGTGGCAAAAGAGATAAAAGAAAGAAATAAAAAAGGCCAGCCAGTATTAGTCGGCACAATATCTATTGAAAAGAATGAATTATTAGGCGAAATGCTGGAGTGTGAGGGAGTGAAAGCGCGAATTTTAAACGCCAAACACCATGAAAAAGAAGCAAAAATTATAGCGGAAGCAGGTAAATTCGGTTCGGTTACTATTGCTACAAATATGGCAGGCCGCGGTGTTGATATTGTTTTGGAAGAGAAAGTAAAAGAGTTGGGCGGCTTGCATGTTATTGGAACCGAAAGGCATGAAGCCAGGCGTATTGATAATCAGCTGCGGGGCCGGGCCGGGCGCCAAGGCGATCCAGGGTCAAGCCAATTTTATGTTTCTATGGAAGATGATTTAATGCGGATTTTCGGCGGCGATAGGATGAAAAATTTAATGGCGACTTTGCGCGTGCCGGAAGATATGCCTATTGAAAATAGAATAGTTTCTCGCTCAATTGAATCGGCCCAGCGCAAGGTTGAAGGTAATAATTTTGATATTAGAAAGCATTTGGTTGAGTATGATGATGTTATTAATAAGCATAGGGAGGTTATATATAAGAGACGGAAAGAAATATTGGAGCTGGCGGAATACCACAAAAACACTGAAATCCCGATGCTCGCAAAGCGAGTTCGGGATTCCGGCTCACACGTCGAGACACGAAAATTGTCGGATGTAATTTTGGAAATGGTGGAGAACGAAATTGAGCAGGTGGTTAGTTTTCATACTTCTGAAGACGCTATAAAAGATTGGAATTTGGAAGAAATTTATCAAGTTGCTTCAACTATTTTTCCAGTTGAGAAAAAATTAAAGAGTGATTTATTTGATTATGCTAAAGACGGCGGAAAATTAGACAAGGCCAAGGCAAGAACTTCCATTATTGAACATTTATTAAGTTTGGCTGATAATAGCTATAAAAATATAAGTTTGCAAGCTAAGGAGACCGGGTTGGATTGGCAAGAGATTGAAAAAGCGATTTTAATCAGATCAATTGATACATTATGGATAGAACATTTAGAAGCTATGGCGCATATGCGGCAGGGCATAGGACTGCGCGGGTATGGCCAGCGCGATCCTTTAATTGAGTATAAAAAAGAAGCGTATGGATTGTATAATGAATTAAATAATTTAATTCAGAAGCAAGTTGTTTATAGTATATTTAAGGTAGGGCAAGTTCAGGGATTTAGCGCGCCTGGTTTGGCTGACAGGGCCAGGCAGTTCACCGCGCCGGCCAAAGTCGCCGATTCTAGCACCGCTTCTTTTTCAGGATTTTCCGCTCAAGGCGGACAAGCAAACGCTGACAATATATCTACCTCTGGTTTTAAGAGTAAAGATAATAATAATGCTGGTTTAGTTAAGCAAAAGATGAAAAACGTGAATGGAAAAAAAGTGGGCAGGAATGATCCTTGCCCGTGCGGAGCGAAAAAAGCAGATGGCACGCCAAAGAAATATAAGCATTGCTGCGGCAAATAAATTTGAGTACAAGCAAAAGTTAGCGAAGTCCCGCAGTATTGCGGTGCGGGTCTGGTAAAAATTTAAGAAGTGCTGCGGGAAGTAAAAACAAGAGAAATATAACAATAATACTTTAATATTTTATAGTATTAAAATGAAGCATTGCAATTGAATGGGGATTTAAAATATACAATATGCTATCTAAATTTAAAGATCATCTGCGAAAAAATAATGAACTTTATTTAAAAATTAAAGTTTGTCCAGGCGCCGTCAAAACAGCTATTAGAGAAATCATAGGCGATGAAACCATTAAGATTGATATTGCCGCTCCTCCTATTAAAGGCAGGGCCAATCAAGAGCTGGTTAAATTTTTGGCAGATGAGTTTGCAATTGAAAAAAATAATGTTAAGATAATAAGCGGAGAACGGAAGCGGGTGAAATTAATAAAATTAATTAATCATTGAATATTGATTAATGATTAATAATTAATATATGGATAATAATAAAAAAAATATTCCTGCCCATGCCGGCATAATAATGGATGGCAATCGGCGCTGGGCCAGGGAAAGAAATTTGCCAACATTAGAAGGCCATCTTAGGGGTTATGAAAAAATGCGCCAGGTTCCTGACTGGTTTTTTGCGCGCGGCGTAAAGATATTATCTGTTTACGCTTTTTCCACTGAAAATTGGAATCGGTCGCGTGATGAAGTTAATTATTTAATGAAATTATTAAAAAAAGCCATTGATGAAGAATTAGAGACAATGTATCAAAAAGGCCACCGCGTTTTAATAAGCGGACGGATTGACGAGCTACCGGGCGATTTGCCGGAATCTTGTTGCGCGGTGATGGATAAAACAAGAGCAAATAAAAAAGGCATTTTAAATATTTGCCTTAATTATGGCGGCAGGGCGGAAATTATTGACGCAATACGCAAGATGATAAAAAATAAAGTTGGGGTGGAGCAGATTCATGAAGGCATGATGAGAAAATATTTATATCACAGCGAGCTAAGCGACCCTGATATTATTGTGCGCGCTTCAGGGGAACAGCGCTTGTCCGGCTTTCAGCTTTGGCAGTCGGCTTACAGCGAGTTAATGTTCATTAAAAAATACTGGCCTGATTTTGAAGAAAGTGATGTTGATTTGATTTTAGCAGAGTATGCTCAAAGAAAAAGGGGATTTGGCGGAGACGGCAGTTAGTTAAAAGTTATAAAGTTATAAAGTTGAAAGTAACAAGAATTAAGAGTTTGGAAATGAAAAATATATAAATAAAAAAGGCGGAGGATTAAATCCTTCGTCTTTGCGGTTTGATTTGGTTATTAGACTTGTTGCATAATAAGCTACTACTGCTCCGCCAGCTGGCGGATCGGCCAAATTTTCCAAAAATTTTTTCAGCTTACCTTGCAGGTAAACCTCAAAAATTATTTGAAAAATTTGTCTCAAAATCTAAAAATTTCGTTACGCAGCTTATTATGCAACAGGTCTATTGTAATTTTATTGATCTATTTAATCTGTGGTTGTAATGTTTTGCCGCTGATTAAGCAGATTAAGCAGATTTTTTACTCTAATTAAAATATTTTTTGTTGAATTTTTGATAATAATTTGCTACTATTAAGATATGACTAGCCAGCTTAAAAAAACTCCGTTAGCTGACCGAATGCGGCCGGAAAAATTAGAGGATTTTTTAGGCCAAGATGAAATAATTGGCAAAGGGAAATTATTAAGGCAGGCGGTTAAGATAGATCAATTGCCGTCAATGATTTTTTGGGGTCCGCCTGGGAGCGGCAAAACAACACTGGCGTTTATTATTGCCAAGCAGACCAAATCAGAATTTATTCGGTTTAGCGCTGTAACCAGCGGATTAAAAGATTTGCGCGCCGTGATTAAAAAAGCGCGGGAAAATGAAATTGAAGATAAAAAGACAATTTTGTTTATTGATGAAATTCACCGCTGGAATAAAGCTCAGCAGGACGCGCTTTTGCCGCATGTAGAGCAGGGGATTATCACGCTAATCGGCGCTACCACGGAAAATCCCAGTTTTGAGGTGCGCGGGGCATTGCTGTCGCGCTGTCGGGTTTTTGTATTAAAACAGTTAACCAAAAAATATATTGTTGATATAATTAAAAGAGCATTAAACGACGAAGAAAAAGGTTTTGGAAAGTTAAAAATTAGAATTGATCAAAATGCCATTAATATTTTAGCGCAAATGAGCAATGGCGACGCGCGGACAGCTCTTAATATTTTAGAATACGCTTGTTCCATTAGTAATAAAATTAGCATAAATGTTATTAAAGAAGCATTTCAAAAATCGCATTTACTTTATAATAAGGGCGGGGAAGAGCATTATAATATAATTTCAGCTTTACATAAATCCATGCGCGGATCTAATCCTGACGCGGCGCTGTATTGGCTGGCGCGGATGTTGGAAGCCGGAGAAAATCCATTATATATCGCGCGAAGAATTGTCAGGTTTGCCTCTGAAGATATTGGATTGGCAAATTCGCGGGCGCTGGAACAGTCGGTTGCCGCTTATCAGGCATGCCATTTTATCGGTATGCCGGAATGCAATATTATTTTAGCGCAAGCTGTGGTTTATATGTCTAAATGCAAAAAGTCCAATGATTTGTACACGGCTTACAATAAGGCGGCCCGGGATGTCAGGGAGGGCGGCAATCTGCCAGTGCCTTTGCATATTAGGAACGCGCCAACCGGGTTAATGAAGGATTTAGAATATGGCAAAGGATATCAATACAGTCCGAATTATGATTATAAGGAGAAGCAGGAGTATTTGCCAAAGGAGTTGAAGGGTAGGAAGTATTTAAAATAGCTGTTACATAATTCAAAATTGTTGCTATAAATTTATATGATAAATTACAACAAAAAAGCTATAGAATTGCATAAAAAACATAAAGGCAAAATTGAAATTAAATCAAAAGTGCCATTGCGGACAAAGCATGATTTGTCTGTTGCTTATACGCCGGGAGTTGGCGCGGTATCAATGGCTGTAAGCAAAAATAAGAAAAAAAGTTGGGAATTGACTAATCGGGCTAATCAAGCGGCAATTGTAACTGACGGCACGGCTGTTTTAGGATTAGGCAATATTGGGCCGGAAGCCGCTATGCCGGTAATGGAAGGCAAGGCTGCTATTTTTAAAAAATTTGCTAATATTGACGCAATGTCGCTTTGCATTAACACAACAGATGTTAATGAAATAGTTAAATTTTGCAAATATATAGAGCCAAGTTTTGGCGGCATAAATTTAGAAGACATTTCAGCGCCACGCTGTTTTGAAATTGTCCGCCGATTAGAAAAAGAGCTGTCAATTCCTGTTTTTCACGATGATCAAGACGGCACGGCAATTGTGGTTTTGGCGGCTTTAATTAATGCTTGCCGAGCAACAGGCAAAGTAATAAAAGAATTAAAAATTGTAATTAGCGGAGCTGGCGCCGCAGGCATTGCCATTGCCAGATTATTGCTTGCGCAGAATATTAAAGATATTATATTGATTGACAGTGTTGGCATAATATACGCGAGAAGAAAAAAATTAAATCCATACAAAAAAAGCATTGCTTATAAAACAAATAAGCAAAAGATTAAAGGCGGGCTGGCTAAAGCCATAATAGGGGCTGATGTATTTATTGGCGTGTCAAAGCCGAATTTAGTTAGCGTTGAAATGGTAAAGTCAATGAACAAAGAGCCGATTATTTTTGCTATGGCTAACCCTGTTCCTGAAATAATGCCCAAAATTGCGCTAAAAGCCGGCGCCGCAATTGTCGGCACTGGACGCTCTGATTTTTCCAACCAGATTAATAATGCTTTAATTTTTCCCGGAATTTTTCGCGGGTTGCTTGATGGGCGCGTTAAAAAAATAACTGTTAAAATGAAAACAGAGGCTGCTTTAGCTGTTGCTTACAGCATTAGGCCGCGGAAGGATAGAATTTTACCTTTAATTACAAATAAGAGCGTGGTTAAGGCGGTTGCTCAAGCAATTAGGAATAATAGTTAGAGAATCAAGCTAGAGAAAAAACAAAAAATCAAAATTATTTATCAAAGTGAACGAATAAAATAAAAACCGTCCGAAGCCTTTTAAAAGGTTTCGGATGGCTTAAGATAAAAAACTTAAAAATACTTAGGAATATCCAGGTTTCGTTGTTGGCAGATTTGTTTCTTTAGCTGATTTAGGATTTGACGTTATCGGTGCTGTTTTGGGAGTAATTTTTTATCGGTTAAAATTTTGTTTTTAGTTGTTTAATTATGTTATTTAATGTTATAATGAAAGCAAAAACAAAAACAATCTTAAATCTAAAATCTTAAATCTAAAATTCAAATATGGATATTTCAAATTATTTTAAACAAGCCATAGAACAAAAAGCTTCAGATTTGCATTTAGTTGCCGGCAGTATTCCGGCTTTAAGGATTAGCGGTGAATTAATTAAATTAAATCATGAGGTAATTAAATCCAAAGAGCTTGAGCAGGCGGTTAATTCCTTAATTAATAAAAAGATATGGGAAAGATTTCAACGCAAGCGCGAATTGGATTTTTCACAAGAGTTTTTTGGCAATCGTTTTAGAATTAATCTGCATTATCAAGAAGGCAAAATTGGCCTGTCAGCCCGTTTAGTGCCAAGCGATGTGCCGAAACCGGAAGAGCTTGGCATTAATGAGGTAATTTATAAATTAACTCATTTGCGTGATGGATTAATTTTAGTTACGGGGCCGTCCGGCAGCGGCAAATCAACTACGCTTGCGATAATGATTAATATAATTAACATAGAGAGGCGGGCTCATATCATTACCATTGAAGATCCGATTGAATATTTATTTAAAGAAAAACAAAGCATTATTGAACAGCGTGAGCTTGGCCATGACACAAAGGATTTTGCTTTAGCCTTAAAGTATACTTTGCGCCAGGATCCTAATGTTATTATGGTTGGCGAAATGCGGGACAAAGAAACAATTTCCGCGGCTTTAACCGCGGCTGAAACAGGCCATTTGGTTTTATCAACCCTTCATACTACTACCGCTGCGGAAACTATTGAAAGAATTATTGATGTTTTTCCATCTCATCAGCAACAGCAGATTTTAAATCAATTAGCTTCTACTTTACGGGCTGTTATCGGCCAGCAGTTATTGCCAAAAGTTGGCGGAGGCAGAATGGCCGCGCGGGAAATTATGATTAATAATAGCGCTATTGCTAATTTAATCAGGCGAAATCAAATCGGCCAAATTTACACTGTCATACAAACCAGTAGAAAAGACGGTATGATTACCATGAATAAAGCTATAGATAAATTATTAAAAGAAGATTTAATCAGCGCGGATGTTGCCAAAAATTACAAACGTGATATGGATACGCAGTCGGCATATTATTAATTTATTTTTAACTAAATTTATATGTCTCCAGAAAAATGGAACAATATAATCGGGCAGATTGAAGATAGTTTTGAAGTTGAAGAGCATAGCAATAGGCATGAAGACGAAATGGGCGGGGTTGATATTGAATTTATTG
>JAYEOU010000079.1:0-2754 GCA_034723335.1 Patescibacteria group bacterium | reverse complement strand
GCGCAAAGCCCGGCAAGAAAAAAAATTAAAACTTAAAGATATAGCTAAAAAATTAAATATTAATTTAAAATATTTAAGAGCATTAGAAGCTGGAGAATATAAAAAATTACCGACTGGAATTTATGAAAAAAAATTTTTAATGGAGTATGCTGTTTATTTAGGATTAAATTACAATGAGCTAATTAAAGCCTTTACAGCGGAAAAAAACACTGTACGGCATCAAGGACAAAAAGAGCTGTTTTCCAAACAAGTGATTAAAAAACGTTACTTTTTGGCTTTGCCCAAAATCATAAAAAGCATTATTATCGTTATTGTTATAATTATTTGTTTTACTTATCTTGGTTTTGGGTTAAAAAAAATCATTGCCCCGCCTTATTTATTTGTTTATAGCCCTGAAAAAAATTTCATTACTCAAAACCGCTTTATTAAAGTAATCGGCAAAACAGAAGAAGAAGCGCAAATTATTATTAATGGCGCAACAGTATTAAGCGATGCAACCGGCGAATTCGCAAAAACAGTAAATCTAAAAAATGGCATTAATATTATTACTATTACAGCTTGCAAAAAATACGGCAGAGACAAGACTGTTATCAGGCAGGTGCTGGTGAAATAACACGCAAGCTATTGCAATTTAATTTAAAATCATTTAATATAAAAGATATAAGGAGGTTATAGAATAACCTTTTTTATTTTGAAACATAATTCAAATCTACAAATTATTATTAAAAATATGCCAACAAACAATAAAAATGAGGATAAAAAAAATAAGGAGGAAAGCAAAACAACTACTGACGAAAAGATGCAGGCCGCTGATACAGCCATAGAGCAGATTAAAAACAGATTTGGCGAAGGCGCTATTATGAAATTCGGCGAAGCCAAAAAAGCTAATGTTGGCGCCGTGCCAACTGGCTGTTTATCGATTGATGCCGCTCTTGGCATTGGCGGCGCGCCAAGAGGAAGAATTATAGAAATTTTCGGTCCTGAAGCCAGCGGCAAAACAACTTTAGCCCAGCACATTGTGGCTGAAACGCAAAAGCTTGGAGGCATCGCGGCG
Organism: Patescibacteria group bacterium; assembly: GCA_034723335.1. Lineage (GTDB taxonomy): Bacteria > Patescibacteriota > Patescibacteriia > Patescibacteriales > VMTK01 > DAOWHZ01. Next base: position 1,700 of record JAYEOU010000079.1, on the reverse strand, counting down.
TTTATTGACGCTGAACACGCCTTGGATCCTGATTACGCGGCTAAAATAGGCATTAATGTTAAAGATATGCTGATTTCCCAGCCAGACACCGGGGAGCAAGCTTTGGAAATCGTTGAGACTTTGGTTCGTTCCAACGCCGTTGATGTGATCGTGATTGACAGCGTGGCGGCGTTAGTGCCGAAAAAAGAAATTGAAGGGGAAATGGGCGATTCTCATATGGGCCTTCAGGCCCGTCTTATGAGCCAGGCCTTGCGAAAATTAACAGGCATTGTGGCAAAAACTAAAACCGTTGTAATTTTTATCAATCAAATCCGCATGCGCATCGGCGTCTTTTTTGGCAATCCTGAAACCACAACAGGAGGCACGGCTTTAAAATTTTATTCATCTGTCAGAATTGAAGTAAGGCGCGCCGCGCAAATCAAACAAGCCGACAAAATTATCGGCAACCGGGTAAGGTGCAAAATTGTAAAAAATAAAGTGGCCGCTCCGTTCAAAACTTGTGAATTTGACATAATGTATAATGAAGGCATTTCCATTGCCGGCGATTTATTGGACTCAGGAACAATTTACAATGTAATCAATAAATCCGGCAATTCATACTCTTATGGCGATATTAAGCTTGGCGTGGGCAGGGAAAACGCAAAAAGATTCTTGCGCGCTGACAAGAAGTTAATGGCAGAAATTAAGAAAAAAATTTGGAGTGAAATTAATCAAAGAGAAACCGCTGAGAGTTGAAAATTATAAAATTTATAAAATTTGAAGGCGACCCCGCAGTATTGCGGGATCGCCTTTTTTTCGTCTAGTTATTATGCCGACATTAGATGTCTTTTTAGTTTAAATTGCACTTCGGAGCAGAATGTAGCGTCGTCTGTTTGACAAATTTTTATAAATATGCTATCTTAATATAACACTTTCGGCTCTTTGAAATAGCATAGGATTATGCGGATTAGAGCAAATTTCAAAAAAGCTCTAAGCGCTGCGACAGCGCTTAGAGCTAAACAATCTTCTGTTTTAATCCGCATAATCTTATGCAAAAAATAATAAAAAAAGGGAGGGATTAATATGGCAAAAATAATTTTTGGAATGGTGATATCGGCGCTATTGTCGGCGACAGGAGCTTTAAATATATTGCTGATAATTCAGAGAGGAGGGGCTGGTCCGGTAGAAAGTCATTTATCCGGGCTAACTCCTATTGCATTTGGGTTTTTGTTTTTTCTATTTTTTGAAAATAAAATGAAAAAATTCATTGACATTATTGACTATCCAAAAAGGAGGAGGTTATTATGAAAAAAGGAATTGTGGTTTTAGTAAGTTTATTGGCAATAGCTTGGCTCACGAGTGGTTGTGGGGCAATGTACGGTAAAAAATCTCAATATGACAAAGGCAATTGGTATGGTTTCACCGGCTCAGCCGAGGTGGCAAGAATAGAACAAGATAAGCTGGCCTTAAAAAAACTTGAGGCGCAGCCCGCTCAAACTGCTTTTATTAATAGAGTACCCCAAGGATACAAAGGACTAGTTGTCAATTTGGACAACCGCAGAAGAATCAACATTCACATTGATGGTCCGGAAAAAAAGAGATATTTTTTAGGACCAGGCCAATCTGAAAAAGATTATTTAATCCACGGAAAATACGTTGCCACCGCTTACAGAGGAAACAATCTAGTGGGAACTTGGAAATTTGAAGTGGGTGCTGAACAG
>JAYEOU010000078.1:0-14506 GCA_034723335.1 Patescibacteria group bacterium | reverse complement strand
TAATTTTTAATATATGCCTCAAAATTCAACCAATAATAATAAACAAACCGTGTCCGACTCCCCTGCTCCCGCTAAGCCCCAAGAAACAGCAGAAGTAAAAAAACAGGCAACCGCTGAAATACCAAAGGTAGCCAACACCAAAGCTAAAGAAAACCAGCGGCCTATTGATCAGCCAAAAGAAATTTTAGCAAAAGCGGACAACCAAACTAAAGCCGGCTCTGTTAAACGCGAAAAGTTATCCGACACGGCCGGACAATCCGAACAAGAAATAATTAATTCAACTGTTGCGTTGGATAAAGCGCCTGTCCAAGAAAAAATACCAGCCGGCCAAATTGTTCCAACCATAGAGTCAGAGTCGGAAAAAATCAAGGAACCCATATCTATCCCCGAAAACCAGCTTGGCGCTTCTGGCGCGCAAGAAGCCGCAGAAGAAAAAACAGAAGTCCCGCTTTCGCAAAGCGAACATCGGGACGTCAGGGAAAAGCCAAAACTGGCGCCAGCGCCTAAATCTAAACCGCCTGTTGCTATAACCGCGGAATCAGATAAAAGCGCGTTGGAAAAAATAAAGCCACAATCAGTTCCAATATTAAATCCAACTACATCCGCAGAGATCAAAAAAGACTTGCCTGTAAAAACCAAACCTGAACAGCCAACAACCGCTCCCCCGCCTCCAAGCCACCCTGTTGTTCCGGCTAAATCATTTATGGTTCAATTTTTAAATAAGCTAACCGAACTCAGAAAGCAAGCTAACCAAAAACGAAGCCGGCAAGTAGAACAAAATCTAAATAAAATAATGGAATACGCAAAAAAAACGCAAAAAGTGACTAATGATAATGTAGAAAAATTAATCGGGATAGGCCATCGCCAAGCTGTAAATTATCTTAATATTCTTGCTAAAAAAGGCCTTTTAGTGAAATTCGGCAAAACTTCCAATACTTTCTATAAACCAGTTAAGAAATAGTTGTGCAATTTGGTGCAAAATGTACGAGTTGGAACATTAAAAAACAGCCCCGCCTCTCGCAAGAGGCGGGGCTGTTTTTTAATGTTTAAATGTTAAAATGTTAATATAATCACACCTTTGAATACTTCCCTACCGCAATCAAGCTGGCCAGCATATTAATAGCCATAGCGGCTAAAAATTGCGCCCCAAAAATCATAACAAAATTTTTATTAAAATACGCTATTAAATTAATTAAATTAATGTCATAATCAATGAAAAACGCTTCAATATACGGCTGCAGCAAAATTATAAATAAATAAAAAATTCCTATGATAGCCAAAACGCCGACTGCGGTATAAATAATGCTTGAAAATAAAAATGGCGCGCGGATAAACCAATTTGACGCCCCAACAAGCCGCATAATTTTTATTTCTCTTCTATGGGTATAAATTGCCACTCTAATTGAATTATAGACAAGCAATGAGGTGATAAAAATAAAGATTAAACTGATAAATAGCCCAATTTCATTGATTTTATCAGTGGTATTATTGATCTTCGCAATAATAATTTTGTGGTCGTCAAAATTGCGCGATTCAATAATTTCATCTTCAATTTTATCTAAATCAGCAATCAATTTTTTGTATTGGCCAATATCTTTAGGACTAATGATTAGGCTTGAAGTTAATGGATTTTTGCCAAGCTCGCGCAAAGCCTCTAAAATTTCTGGGTTATTTTTATGCTTAATTTTAAAGCTCTCAAGGGCTTCTGCTTGAGAAATATACTTCACTTCCTTTACCTGGCTCAAATCGCTGACCTCGGCTTTTAACGCCATAATTTTATTTTTTTCAGTATCAGGTTTAATATATAAATTTACATCAATCTTTTCTTTAACTACATTAACAGCCGCTTGGCTAATCACCTTAACCGTTATCAGCATATTAACTGAAAATAAAGCCAATATTAAAATCGTTACCGTAACAACTGACAGCCAAATATTGCGGCCAAGATCTTGAAAGCTGAATTTAATAATTCTGGCGAATGATAATAGAAACATAGATAATAAAATTAAAAATTTATAAGATGTATTTTCCCACCTCATGATCTCCAATAATTACGCCGTTATCAATTGTGATAACGCGTTTTCTTAATCTATTAACAACTTCTCTGTTATGAGTAACTAGAACGACTGTGGTGCCGAATTTATTGATTTTTTGCAAAAGCTCTATAATCTCTTCGGCGTTAATTGAATCTAAGTTGCCGGTTGGCTCGTCAGCTAAAAGGATTTTAGGGCGATGCGCCAAAGAGCGGGCAATAACAACTCTCTGCTGTTCACCGCCGGAAACTTCCATAGGATAACGTCGCATTTTGCTTTCTAATCCAACAATTTTTAAAACATGAGGCACGATGGTTCTGATTTTTTTTGGAGTTTGCCCGCAAACCTGCAAAGCAAAAGCTACATTTTCAAATAATGTTTTTCTATCTAATAATTTAAAATCCTGAAATACCACGCCGATTTGCCGCCTCAAAAACGGCACCTCGCGCTGGCCAATGTCAGTAATATTCCAGCCGCCTACAACAACTTTGCCATGGCTGACTTTTTCCTCGCCAATTAAGGCCTTAACTAAAGTGGTTTTCCCTGAGCCGGACTGGCCTACAATGGACACAAATTCACCAGGCTCAATATGTAAAGCAACCTTGTCTAAAGCTTTGATATTATGCGGATAAATTTTAGAGATATTTAAAAGTTTAATCATATATTTAGAGTGTAGAAAAATTGTTTTTATATTATTTTTTTTTAAAAAATTGGCTTTATTTTGGCTTTAAATAGCTTTAACGCTGAATTAACGCAGATTTGTACGCTGATAAACGCGGATTCTTCTACAGTCTAATATTATAAAACACGTAACATGTAACACATAACATGTAACACATAACACGTAACACGTAAAAATTAATTTGTTTCATGTTCCATGTTATGTGTTACATGTCTTAGCCCATATTTTAATAATTCCTTTGTTTCAGTAAAGCTGGCGTTTCTTGTGTTTGCGCCAAGCGTTATCGCAATAATCTGCTCGTGATTATTAGCTTTTGACCTGGTTATCAGGCAGTAGCCGGCTTCATTTAAATAACCGGTCTTACTGCCAGTAATATTAAAATGATTTGTTTTTATCAATTTATTGGTGTTTCTTATTCTATGGAATTTTTTTGTGTTAATGGTAAAAAATTTATATTCTGTTATAGTACTGGCTTTTTGAATAATAGGATGCTTAAAAACTTCTTTGCTTATTATGGCATAATCAGCCGCTGAGCTTATATTTTTTGGAGAAAGGCCTGTTGGCTCAACAAAATATGTTGAGTTTGCGCCCCAATCCGCGGTTAATTTATTCATTTGTTTAATAAAATTATTGCGGGACAAGCCGCTAACGCGCGCTAATGTTTCTACGGCGTTATTGGCCGAACCAGCCAATGAAGCGTATAATAAATTTTCTATGGTCATTGTTTCGCCATCATTAACTCTTAACCGCGCTGATTCCGACTTATCGCAATACTGATAATTATACTCCTCATCTTGAACGCTATAAGCCACTACCCTATCCATACTTGGCCTGGTATCCAAAAAAACTTTCACGGCAACCAACTTTGTTAAACTGGCTATGGGCAAAGTTGCATTCGCGTTTTTTTGCCATAAAATTTTGCCTGTTTGCTCATTTATCACAATAGCTGATTCAGCGGTAACCTCGGGCGCTGAGCCGGCTTTGGCTTCAGTAATGCCTAACACCTTGCCGAATTCCGGCGCAATATAAAGCGGCTCAATATGAACATTGATCATGCCCTGCCAAATCGGCGCTAATTGGGCAAAAGCCGTTTTATCTAGATCAATTACCCGATCAGGATGTTTTTTTCTATCAGGCCCGTAATCATTAATTTTTACATCAACAAATTTGCCGTTATCGTTATTATGGACGCGCAACCTTGAGCCCTTGGGAAAATTCGGCGAAGCCGCGAAATTGCCATTTTTGTAGCCATACCAGCTGGACCGGCCAACAGTCATGACGTCAGGATTAACGAAAACAGCAATGCGGGCATAAGGCAGATGGATTAAAGATCGGACAAATAATCCACCTGGATAATCCTTGGTTGGCAATGGCCTCCATGCTAAATAATCCTCGCTGGCATCGTAAAAATAAACTTGCTTATAATAACTGTTTGGCTTATCATAAGAAAATTGAATATAAAACGGCTGATGATTATCATAAGCTGATTTGTTGCTAAATTCAAATTCATAAATTTTACTTATTCTGTCTAACTGCCAAGGCATATCCATTTCTTCATTAATAAGCTCAACATCAACATCTGTTGTCTGGCTTAAAATACCCGGCGTTAGTGACAATTTCAGTTCATTGTTAAAAGCGCTAACCGTATAGCCCTTTACAATGGTTGCCTGGTCAAGATGAATGTGATATGGCTGATTGGTTACCGCGCCATTAACATCCAGGGCATCTTCGGAATTAGCCAAAGGAATAAAAATAAAACCGCTAAATATAAATAAGCTTAGCGATAATATAAAAATAATTATTCTGTTTTTTCTATACATTGAATTTTATTTTATTTAATGATAATTTAATGATATAATTATAGCACAAAATATTAATAGCATAAACAGTCACAGCAAGCGGTGTAATATAGCGACGATACACAGTCTTTCTAAGCCCCGCGTGCCAAATAATATCTATCGGGTGTTATATAATGGTTATTATGCAAGCTTCCTCTGCCTGCTCCGTCAGCTGGCCCCGCCGCTCGCGAGCGGCGGGGCTGGCGGACAGGCAAGTTTAATTATATGCGGGATTAGTACAATGGCAGTACATCTGCTTCCCAAGCAGGAAACGCGAGTTCAATTCTCGTATCCCGCTCCATCCTTCTTCGCCAGCTGGCGGATACAGATGGCAAGCCATAAATAATAGACTTGTCCTACGAAGTCCCGCAGACTTGCGGGACGCGTAGTATATGGCCGAGATAGCTCAGTGGTAGAGCAACGCATTCGTAACGCGTAGGTCATGGGTTCAAATCCCATTCTCGGCTCAAAAAGGGGGTGTACCTTATCAATCCACCAAATTCCATACTTTAATTTTTATTATTTCTTCATTCAAATATTGGTCTAAAGTTTTACATTTAACAAAAATATACTTTAAGCCCAATAGATCATCTCGTCTGCCATAACATTCAACAAGATAATAACCTTTACTGGTTGTTATCACATCGCTAAGCTGTCCAACCGCTAAATCAACTGCTGACGAGCCGAATTTAGCAGCAGCATCGTTAATGGAATAGTAGACGCCGATATCTGATTCATCTCCATATGTTTTTGCAACCTGATTAAAATTTTCTTTTTTATTTATCGCAGACTGAATTTTTTTGATTTTAAATAAAGCAGGCTGGTTTATTTCTTGATCAAAGGCGATTTTGCCAGCCACCTTTTCTTCTAATAACTGGAATCTTATTTTTTTATCTTTAATTTGTAAATCATATTTCCGCGCAAGTTTTTTAACAAGGAGTTCTTTCGCCAATTCTTCTTCAGTTTTTTTTGATAACTCAAGCTTGTCCGGGGTTAAGCCGGTTTGATTAAAATAATAATTCTTGATCCGACTCTCTGTATCTTTATAGTAATAATATTCAATCACCCCGATTTTAGTTATTAAAGCCGGCACAGGCATATACTTTGTTATGGTTCTTATAGTACTATTATCCAAATGAAAATTTAATAGAGCTATGGAAAGCGCGCAATATCCTAAAATTATAACTATAATTAAAATCAATCCCGCGTAAACAAAAATTTTGCCGGTAAACTTAAAAATTTTAGGAATATAAACGAATGATTTTTTCACGTTTATTTTAAATTTATTTTTTAATTTAGTTATTTTTATTTTTCTCTCCACTTGTTTTTCTGCCTTGGTTATCTCTTGCATTCTCCTCTTTTCATATTGTTGTTTAATTTTTTTAATTTTTTTTCTCTTTTCCTCTGCCTGTTTTTGTTTTTTGGCCTCCTCTTTTATTTTTTTTTCTTCTTGTTCTTCTTGTTTTTTTATTTTTTGCTTTTCTGCTTTTTGGGCAATTTTTTTTAATTTCTTTTTCTCTCGCTCTATTTGTTTTTTACTAATTGCCTGCTGTTTTAATCTCTCCTGCTCGGCCTTTATTTTTTTCAATTCTGCTAATTGTAATTTTGCTTTTTTTTCTGCTGCTAAAGTTTGAGCTATTTCTCTTTGGCTATCTGCTGCTAAAACCGCTTTTTTATTTATTGCATCACTTTTTTGTTTAGTTTTTTCATTAAAAAACATTTTCGCCTTTTTTCCGCCAAAGGCGAATTTTTTACTTTTACTAAAAATACCATCAATTCTCATAGATTTGGCTGCAGTTAGCTTCTCGGTTTGTCCAAATACAGTCTTGGTTTTAGTTTTTTTATGTTTGTCTTTTTCACCAATAAAATTTAAAACCACTTCACGCGCTTTCTTAAAATCTTGTTCGTTTAATTTTTTTCCACCCGAGGCGGATATGCCGTCAAGCATTTTGTTGTTTGACATATTTATATTTTAGCATATTAATAAATTTTTTTTTCATTTCCTGTATAAAAAATAAATAATAGTTGAATTTGACAAAATAAATTACTCAAAAAAATACCTTTGCCATTTTTGCGGATTGTTTAAAATTTTAATTGGCTGATTTTTAGACGAACCAGCGGGATTAAAAATAGCGCTATCCGCGGCTTTCTCCTGCTCTTGCCCTTCGTTGGCATTTTCAATTTTAATTACCGCGGCTTCTTCTCCCGGTTTTTTAAGCCCTAAATTAAGGCGCGCTTCTTTTTCAACAAATTGATCCGATGTTAAATAATTGATAAATTTTTTTAAATTGATATTGTTATCTTCCAAGCCAGCGATTTCCTGCTCCAAATCTTTAATTTCTTGGTTAACTCTATAGCGCCGGCTGATATTTTTAGCCAAAGGAAGACTGATTAAAACAATAATAATTAATCCGAACAAAGCAAGTGTTTTTGGGTTAAGTAAAATTCGGATGATTATATTTTTGTCTCTGCTTTTTGCCATAACATTAGATCTGTTGCATAATAAGCTGCGTAACGAAATTTTTAGATTTTGAGACAAATTTTTCAAATAATTTTTGAGGTTTACCTGCAAGGTAAGCTGAAAAAATTTTTGGAAAATTTGGCCGAAATATGGAAATTGCAGTAGTAGCTTATTATGCAACAGGTCTATTATAACACGAATACCGCAAACATACTAATTTACAGTATTCGCATTATTTTTTATAAATAAATATTTAACAAATTCTATCATAATTATACCGAGTAAACCAATAGACATAATTAACAGCCAAATAGATTTATCCAAAGGAACCGTTGCTAAAATTGATTGCAAGGGCGGCCAATAAATCGCCAACAACAACAAAGCAAAACTAATTGCAACCGCGCCGGCTAAATATAAATTAGACAAAGGATTAAGCCGCCAGATTGGCTGGTGAAAACTGCGCAAACTAAAAATAGACATTAATGATTTGGCTCCCAGTATCGCGAAAAAAACGGTTCTCAAATAATTAATATTAGCGCCAAGGCGATAAAACCAAATAAATAAGCCCAGAATAAGCAAATCCCTTGCTATTCCTACGCCAAAAATTATTGCTTTCATTTCATTATTTATAATCGGCTCTTCTTTTTTAATTGGTTTATCGCGCATTATATTTTTATCCCCTTTTTCAAAAGCAAGGGAAAAATCAGGCAAGCCGTCATTAACAATATTAATCCATAAAATTTGAGCCGGCAATACTGCTAATGGCATGCCCATTAAGATAGAACCGGCAATCAATATAACTTCGGAGAAACAGTCTGAAATTAAATAAGTAATAACCTTGCGTATATTGGCAAAAATTATTCTGCCCTGTTTTACCGCTGAAACTATGGTTTTAAAATTATTATCCAATAAAATTATATCCGAAGCTTCTTTGGCAACATCCGTGCCGGTGCCCAGAGATAATCCTATGTCAGCGGTTTTTAGAGCCGGTGAGTCATTAATGCCGTCTCCTGTCATAGCGACCACTTCGCCTCGCTCTTGCAGGGCATTGACAATGCGCAACTTATGATGCGGACTGACTCTGGCATAAATATCAATTTTTTTTACAAGCTTTTTAAGTTTGTTGTCGGAAATTTTATCCAATTCAGCGCCGATCATGATATTTTCCGCGCCTGCTTTTATGCCTACTTCTAACGCAATTGCCCGCGCAGTCAACCAATGATCACCTGTTATTATGATCGGCCTGATTCCCGCTTGGCGGCAAATTTGAATAGTTTCTTTGGCTTCCAGCCTTAAAGGATCTTTTAAAGCTATAAAACCTATAAATGTCAAATTATTATCAATTTGCGGCCAATCTGTTTCTTTTAACGGCATGATTACGCCTTTGCTAAAATTTAAATTTGGCTTCTTAACTTCCTTAATAGCTACTCCAATCACCCGCAAGCCCTTATTAGTTAATTTTTCATAAGTTTTGTTTAATTTATTTTTCTCTTTTTTGTTTATTTTATATTTTTTTCCATGATGATAAAAATTTGTTGATTTGTCCAATAATTTTTCCGGCGCGCCTTTTTCATAAAGTATATAATTATTAGAGCCTTTTTTGTGCAGAGTAACCATAAATTTATTCTCACTGGCAAACGGGAACTCATCAACTTTCCGCTCAACTTTTAAAAGTTTATTTCTGTCTAAGCCTGACTGCGCGGCGGCTGAAAGCAAAGCCATTTCAGTCGGCGTTCCAATAATGCGCCAATCAGCCAACTCGTCATCTGGATTTTCAATTACAGCATTATTGCACATCATCGCCGCCTGCAAAGCCAAGCTCACAATTTTTGCTTCTTTTGAATCTTGCCTTGAACCCAAGCTATTTAATTCAAATTCTTTTTCACCAATAACAATATGGGCAACGCTCATTTTTCCCTCTGTTAAAGTGCCTGTTTTGTCAACGCAAATAACCGTGGTTGAGCCTAAAGTCTCAGCCGCTATTAACTTTCTAGTTAAAGCTTTTTGATGTAAAATCCTTTGCATGCCTAAAACCAATATTACTGTAACAGCCACAATCAGGCCCTCTGGGATGGCCGCCACGGCAACAGCCACAGCGATAATAAACATTTCAAATAATTCTCTGCCCTGCCAAACGCCGATTGCTACAATTAATAAGCAAACTGCCGCTGTTAATAATCCTAATAAACGGGAAAATTTAGATAAGCGCAATTGCAGGGGCGTTTTTTCTTCAACTGTTTCGCTTACTAGTTTAGCGATTTGGCCGATTTCTGTTTTTTGGCCTACTGCCGTAACCATGGCCTTGCCAACGCCGCGCACTGCCACAGTGCCGGCATAAACCATATTTTCCCTGTCAGCCAAGGCAGCGCCCTGAGTCGACGGAGCAGTGTTTTTTATTGAAGGAATAGATTCTCCTGTTAAACTGGCTTCATTGATTTTCAGACCAACGGCCTCAATCAAGCGCGCGTCAGCTGAAATGCGGTTGCCTGCCGCAATAATAATAATATCACCAACAGTAATTTCACTGCTATCAACCTCAATTTCCAGGCCGTCGCGCAAAACCAGGGCTTTATGTTCAACAAGTTTTTTTAATTTGCTAAGAGTTTTATTGGCTTTATTTTCTTGAAGAAAACCAATAATAGCATTAATCGCAACTGCGCCAAAAATCACGCCCGCGTCAATATGCTCGCGCAAAATCAAAGCGATTAAACCGGCAGCCAACAAAATGTAAATCAGCGGACTTTTAAACTGGCTAATTAGAATTGCCAGCCATCCTAGTGGCTTTTCTTCAGCTAATTTATTAGCGCCATATTTTTTCAATCGTTTATCAGCTTCAGCTTGCGTTAAACCAGTTGCCGAAGCTTTTAATCCCTTGAAACAGGTTTCAATTTTTTTGCTATGAAAATTCATATTTTTAAAGGCGAATAAATCCCGCTGAGTGGGATTCGCCTTTAAAAATATGAATTTTGTTGTCACGCCCGTCCCTCCGCTCGTGAACAACAGGACAGTCAGACGGGTCTGTCATCTGTTTTCTGTTTTTTATTACATTATAACACAAAATAACAAAAAAATTTAAAATTTTAAATTCTGTCCTCTTCTAATAAGTCAAAAAAGTTAATAATTCTCTTGTTATGAGTTACGCGTTATGCGTTTCACGCTCTTTCGGCGTTATCCAAAATCCCATATATTTGCCAAGCATCAATCGGGTTTGAGCTTCCAATCCTGGAATAGCGCCGAAAAAAACAATAGTTAAAGGCAGGCATATCCATTGCAAAACCATTTTAACGCTTTTAAAAAATCCGTAATGCGCGGGGCGTTTTGGCATAAGCAGAGTTGAAATAATAGCTGATAACACCATGCCGATCATAGCAAGAGTCATTAATGTCCGTGTTACGCCAGGCAGATTATTTGACAGCACTGTTGCGTTGAATCTGTCTCCGCCCAAAATCATAGGCATCCAGCCGATCACGCCGATAATCAAAGCATTGGTCGCCCATGAATGAAAACCTTCAAGCTGGATAAAAACATAAAATAATTTTTTGCGCAGTTTAAACTTTCTTGATTTATCTTTAATAAAATTAAATATAATATAAGGTACATTCTCCACTCCCCAGCCCCAGCGCCTTTGCTGCTTATATAAATTTTTTAAAGTGCGCCAACGATTTTTATCCATGCAAACATCCATGGAAACAGGAAAACGCAATGGCTCAACCCGATAGTCGCCATGATGAGCAATCAGGCAATGCCAAAAAATTCTTGAATCCTCGCTAACCATATTAGTTGACCAAAAATCAATGTTAACTAAGGCGCGCCAGCTCATTGAATGCGAAGAATAAGTGGCTAATCTTTCCTTTCTGATTTGTTGCATCATTTGCCAAAAAGTATTGGAAATAGCCGTGGTGCGCGCGAAAAACGGCGCTTGCCAAAGATTATTATGATAAACCGGGATTGGTTGATAACTTGCTTGATGCGGCTTGTCCACGGTTAAAAATTTATAAGTTAAGCAGTGAAAATATCCCGGATAAACGCAGGTATCAATATCAAAAACACTTACTATAATTTTGTCATAATTTAAATTTTGTGGATCAATTATTTTTTGGCGCACTTCACGAGCTGCCCATGCCTGATTAGACCCTTTGCCCTTGATCTCGCCGGCAATATTATCAGGATGAATTGTAATTAAAAAATTTTTGAATTGGCTGCCGAATTTTTGTTTAATCTGGCTTGCTCTTTCTTTCGCCGCCGGTCCTGCCCGCTCTTCAATAGCCAAGACTATAATCATTTTATCAGTTGGATAACCATCATTAACCAGGGAATGAAGACAGGTTTGTATTATTTCCACGCTTTCATTATAAGTCGGCAAAATTATTAAATGTATTATATCATGCCAAGTTACATTGCCGTTCTTGCCTGATTGCGGAGTAAAATCCTCGCATTTTTTTTGCCAATCAATTTTCATATTTTTTTTCATTTCCCTATATGCAACAATTAAATGAATGCCAAGATAAATTACCCGCAACAGCCAATAAACATCAAAAGCAATAATAAAATAAGCCACCCAAACCGGTCTAAAATAAGAAAATGCTAATAAAGTTAAAAGTGTCGCCCATGACAAAAAACCCGGAAATATTTCCAGTATTCGGTATAATTTTTTGTCTCTGCCTGCCAGGTCGGTTGCGTTTCCGATTTTAAGATAATTTATTGGCATAAAAGAGGGAATCCTAAATCCCAAATTATGAATAGCGCTAACATTTAAATAAAACTAATCTTTTTTATTTAGTTGATATTTATATGGCAAAAATAAATAATTTCCAGTGAAATAAAGTATATATAAAAAAATGGTAAATATTATCCAATTTTTAAAATAAACAAAATCAGTAAAATATTTTAACGCGTCTTTGGCTATTGCAATAGGATAAATTAAGGCTTCCCAACTATTCCATCTGTTTATTAATCCTAATAAAACGCCTAACGATACAATCGGCGCAATAAGCCAAATATATATTTTAACAGCCAATTTTCCCCAAATTTCATTCACTAAAATTTTCATTTGATTTATTAAATAAACAAACGCAACCCAGCCAATAACGGAATAGGAAAAAAAGAACATTATCATCCATGCGTTCTCTATGCAAATTTTATACTGATTTAACGGGCAAAAATTTAACAAATGCCTTATGTCTGTTATAATATAAGCGGAATTTGGAATAAATAAAAGCCACACAAAGTACAAGCAGACTGCGGCTAATTTTTGGCGGCATTTGCTGAATTTTGATTTTTGCCATAATTTTATTAAATTCCCGCACAAAAAAAATGGAATTACCAACAAAAGTAAATTCCACGCAATCATTATAATCGGGTAATCATTTATTGTAGAATTAAATCCCATATATTTTTAATTTCAAAACCTAACTTCAGCCCCCTCTTTTAATTCATTTTCATTATTATCATTTTCTGCTTTAACTTTTGATGCCGCAAGCGAAGTTTGGCGGACAGGCAAGGCAGTTGAGATGGCCTGTTGTTTGTTTATTTTTTTACCATGAAAATCAACAGGTTTAATATGCATAACGTTTTTAAGCGATATTTCTTTTTGCTTTAATTCAGCCAACTCTTTTTTTTTAGCTTTTTTTCTATCTTCAATTTCAGCTTTTTTTTCTTTCCGCGCTTGAGCCAGACATTCTTTGCAAAAGATCGGCCGTACGCCATCCGGCTCAAAAGAAACATTAGTTGCTTTGCCGCAACGGGAACAAACCGCGTTGTATTGATAAATTTCATTTTTTTTGTAATCCTTATTTTTGTCTGATTCTATATAATCTGCTTTATCTTTATGGCCGTATTCACTCCTTATTTCTCTTTTATGTTTTTGGCTGTCGTCTGCCGGCGCGCTCATCTTGTGTTGTGAGTCAGCCAAACGGGTCTGTTGCCTGCCCGCCGACCTGCCCGTTCGCGGAACGCAGGCGGGAGCCGAAGCTGAAATTGAAGCGGATTTTTTACCGCTTTCCCGCCATGGCTCAGCTCTTCGCGAGGAGCGAGGCGTAGGCGTAATTGAAGCGGGCATGCCCGCAGGAGGCGTAGCCGTAGGCGGGTCTGTTTTATCAACATGCCAGCGCATAATTTTATCTTCAACAACTTCTTTTTTCTTCGCATATCTTTCACGGGAAACTTGAATTGTTTTTTCCATATTTCCAGTTTCTTCATCTACTGTCAAAGGCGATAAACCCTTGGCTGAAAAAGGATCTGAAGATATGCCGTCTATCATTAATTTTAAATACATCTCAAATTTAGGCAAATTAACCAAATCTTCTTCATTAAAAATTGGAGAAAATTCTTTAACTAATTCTTCGGCATCAGCCGCGCCTACCCTGAAAACCATTAAAGTACCCACATTGCCGAAAACAGCGGCCTTTACTGTGTCTCCAAGTTGTTCAATATATTGATGAGCCATTATTAAATTAAGGCGATATTTTCTGGCTTCTGATAAAATATTGGCAAAACTTTCAGTTGTAAAATTCTGAAATTCATCAATATAAAGATAAAAATCTTTGCGCTCATGCTCGTTCACATCAACGCGGCTCATTACCGCCAATTGGATTTTAGTAATCATCATTGCTCCCAATAAAGCTGCGTTATCTTCCCCAATTCTGCCTTTGCTTAAATTCATAATCAGAATTTTGCCTTCATCCATAATCTGGCGCAAATCTATTGATGACTTAACCTGTCCCACAATATTTCTAATTAAAGAGCTGGATAAAAATTGGCCGACTTTATTTTGAATTGGAGAAACAGCTTCAGACGCGAATTTATCCGCATAACCGGCGAATTCATTAACCCAAAAAGCTTTAACAACAGGATCTTGTATTTTGTCAATCACTTTTTTTCTAAAAGGCTTGTCTGACAGCATGCGGGTGACCGCCAAAAGTGTTGAGCCGGGATAATCCAAGATAGCCAATATTGCATTGCGTAAAATATACTCAAGCCGAGGCCCCCATGAATCTGCCCAAAGCTTTTGAAATACGCCGATAAGGCCGGAAGCCACCAAATGCCTGAGGTGCGGCTCAACTTGCTCAACAACATTGAAAGCAATCGGGTATTCCATATCCGCCGGATTAAAATATATAACATCATTAATCCTGTCGGGCGGAATGTATTTAATAATTTTTTCCGCCAAATCCCCATGCGGATCAACTACAGCGATTCCTTTGCCGGCCCTGATGTCTTCAATAATCATATTTTCTAATATTGTTGACTTTCCCATGCCTGTTTTTCCGACTAAATACATATGCCTGCGACGGTCATCGGTCTTAATGCCAAATTTTCTAAATCTATTACGGAAAGTAGTCTCGGCAAATGTGGTTATTTGGTTGTCATTATCTTGTAGCATAATTATATAAAAATTTAAATATATCTCTATTGTATTTCTATTGTATTTCTATTGTATTTCTATTGTATTTCTATTGTATTTCTATTGTATTTCTATTGTATTTCTATTGTA